>NZ_JBFULQ010000041.1:0-21653 GCF_054049815.1 Mesorhizobium sp. P5_C1
GTCATGGCGTGGTCCGTCGAGGCGCGTATCGACATCGATGTGGCAGCCATCAGGAGCAACACCTTCACCATGGAATGGCCGCCAAGGTCGGGATCAATGAAGGAATTCCCGGAAGTCGACAGGGCCGGCTGGTTCACCTTGCCCGAGGCCGAGGTCAAGATCCTCAAGGGGCAGCGGCCGATGCTGTCGGATCTTGCCAGGCAAAAAGACGCTGAATGAAGATCGCCGGCGATGCGGCCCATATAGCGCGCCGCGCTTTGAGGCTATGTTTTATGCATGTCGTTGTCCCAAGACCGGGACCACTTTTGGGCGACATGCATCAGGCCGCGGACTCATAAAGGCGAAGCGCCAATCTGATGGCCGCCAAGGCCAAAACAACTCCCCGCGCACGCGAGAACAATCACTAGCGCCGAATGTCGCAATTGAGCGCCAGCTCGGCGTATCTCATGGCGACTCTCTTACTGCTCCCGGTACAAATTATTGGTCAGGTCAGTTGACTCAAGGAGAATTTGCATGCGCGGTCATTGCTTATGTGGCGCTATTGCTTTCGAAGTCGATGGCCCGGCACAAGCATGCGTGAGCTGTCATTGTGAAAGTTGTCGGCGCCAATGTTCTGCGCCGATGACCACCTACATTGGCGTCTTGGACAGCCAATGGCGATGGCTGGGCAAGCCACCGAAGGTATTCAACTCTTCTCCCGGTGTGGAAAGAACATTTTGCGATGAATGTGGCTCGCCGCTGTCCTTCCGCTCAAAGAACATGTCCGGTGTAATGCATTTTTTTGCCGCAGCGATGGAGGAGCCGGAAAAATTTGCACCCACACTGCATGTCGCTTTTGAGGAGAAGCTCCCTTGGTTGAAACTCGCCGACGGCCTGCCGACACGGTTTGGGCCTGACTATACGAAAAACTAGTAAGGCAGGCCCACATAGTTCTCGGCGAGCGCAGTCGACGCTGCACGCGAGTGTACGAGGTAGTCGAGCTCGGCCTCCTGGATGCGCTGACCGAAATCGCCGGTGTCGGGAAAGCGGTGCAGGATCGTCGTCATCCACCAGGAAAAGCGCACCGCCTTCCAGACCCGTGCCAGCGCCTTGCCTGAATAGGCATCGATGCCGGCCATCGATTTGTCACGGTAGAAGTCGCGCAAACCGGCAAACAAGTAGCGTACATCGCTGGCGGCGAGATTGAGGCCCTTGGCGCCGGTCGGCGGCACAATGTGGGCGGCGTCCCCGACCAGGAACAGCCGGCCGAAACGCAGCGGCTCGGCAACGAAGGAGCGCAGCGGCGCGATCGACTTCTCGAAGGATGGGCCGGTGACGACGCTTGCYGCCGTCTGCTCCGGCAGGCGGCGGCGCAACTCGTCCCAGAAGCGGTCGTCCGACCACGCCTCGACGCGGTCGCCCTCGGGGCACTGGACATAGTAGCGGCTGCGATGCGTCGAGCGCATCGAGCACAGCGCAAAACCCCGCTCATGGTTGGCGTAGACCAGTTCGTGGTCGGCCGGCGGCACTTCGGCCAGCACGCCGAGCCAACCGAACGGATAGTGGCGCTCGAAGGTCTTCAGCGCGCGCTCAGGCACCGATTTGCGGCTGACGCCGTGATAGCCGTCACAGCCTGCAATAAAATCGCACTCGATGCGATGGGTGACGCCGTCCTTGTCATAGGTGGTAAAAGGCGCCTTGCCGTCGAAATCGTGCAGCGTGACGTTTGCCGCCTCGTAGATCGTGGTCAGTCCTGCCGCATCGCGCTTGTCCATCAGATCATGCGTCACTTCGGTCTGGCCGTAGACGGTGACATGCCTGCCGCCGGTCAGCGCCTCGATGTCGATGCGGTGCAGACGTCCGTCGAAGGCGAGCGAGATGCCGGAATGCGGCAGCCCTTCGGCGTGCAGCCGTGCCGCGGCACCCGCTTCCTCCAGCAACTCGACGGTACCCTGTTCGAGCACACCGGCGCGCACGCGGCCGAGCACATGCTCGCGGCTGGCGCGCTCCAGAATGACCGTCTCGATGCCGATCGTGCCGAGAAGCTGGCCAAGCAGCAGGCCGGACGGTCCGGACCCGACAATGAGGATCTGCGTGCGCATCAGCGTCCCAGGCTTTCGACCTGCCCGGCCAGTTCGGCGGTAAGGCGCAGCGACGCGGCTGTCGCCACCACCATCTGCGGCAGCAGCAGCCATTCCAGCGTCCAGGCAGCACCGGAGCGCTCCTGCTCATGCACCAGCGCCTGATGTATGCCGGAAAGCTGCGTGGCGTTGAAACGGGCAAGCGCCACCAGCGCCTCGGCCTTTACCGGATTCTGCTTGTGCGGCATGGCCGACGAGCCGCCACCGCCAGAGATTTCGATGTCGGCGCCGCCTTGCGCCATCAAGGCGATGTCCTGGCCAAACTTGCCGAGGCTGCCCGTCACCAGCGACAACCAGCCGGCGAAATCGGCGAGCGAATCGCGCTGGCTATGCCATTGCGGCGCATCGGCAAGGCCAAGCTTTGCCGCGAGGGCCGCGCGCACCGCCGGCCCCTTGTCATCCAACTTTTCCAGCGTGCCGGCCGCGCCGCCGAACTGCACCACCAACAGGCGCCTCGACTGTTCCACCAGCCTCTCCTGGTGTCGTTGCAGCGGCGCCCGCCATGCTGCCACGCGATTCGATACCCGGATGGGAATAGCGTTCTGCATGCGGGTGATCCCGGTCAGCGCCCTGCCCCCAAAACGCTCTTCGAGCGAGGCGAGGCGCATGCCGGTTTCGGTCAACAGCAGGCCAAGATGTTCGACGATGGATTTGAGCCGAAGCATCAGGCCGGTGTCGATGACATCCTGACTGGTCGCGCCGAAATGAACGGAGGCACCATGCGGTTCGCCGACCGCCGCCCTGATCTGGCGCACCAGTTCCGGCACGATGACGCCGTCCCTGGCGACACCGGCGCGCAGCAAGGCGGTGTCGGGCCGGAATGTGCTGAGCACAGCCACGATGGCTGCTGCCGCCTCCCCCGTGATCAGTCCGTTTTCCGCCTCCACTTCCGCCAGCGCGCGCTCGAAGGCCAGCATCGCCTCGATTTCCGCCTCGACGGAAAAAAGCCGGCTCGCTTCCTCGTCGCCGAGAAGAGCGGAGAGCAATGGATGGTCGAAGGGCGAAACGGTCATGGCGCGGGCCTCCTAGCTGTCGAAGAAGACCGTTTCCTTCTCCCCCTGGAGATGGACGTCGAAGACATAAATATCGCCGGTGCGCTCGGCGATCAGCGTCGGCACGCGGATGCGGTGCTCGATGCGCGCCAGGATCGGATCCTGCGCATTGGCCTTCTCCTCGTCGGAAAAATAGAGCCGTGTGTGYAGGCCGAGATTGATGCCACGGGCGACGATCCAGAGCGTGATATGCGGCGCCATCAGGCGGCCATCGGCGAAAGGCACGCGACCCGGCTTGATGGTGTCGAACGTGCACCGGCCGGTGTCCATGTCTGTCGGGCAGCGGCCCCAGCCGAAAAAGTTCGGATCGGCCGTGCCGCGCAGTTCCGCCGGCGAATTGTATAGCCCGTCGGCATCCGCCTGCCAGATCTCGATCAGCGCGTCCTTGAGCGGCGTGCCGGTGCCGTCGAGCACGCGGATGCGCAGGCCGATGCGCTCGCCCCTGGTCTTATCATTGACCATGGCGGCGCCAAGATCGCTCGGGTAGACGCCGCCGATGCCGCAGAAATTCGGCGTCAGCCCGATATGGACGTAGGGTCCCGCGGTTTGCGAGGGGCTTTCCCTGAGCCGGTCGAGCGACTGGGCCATCAATTGCCCTCCAGCCTGTTTTCGAACAGCGAGGAGCGGCGCCCGCGCAGCACGATGTCGAACTTGTAGGCGCGCGCGTCGAAGGGGATAGTCGATTGCATGTCGAGCGCAGCGATCAGCGTTTCGATCGCTGCCTTGTCGGGAATGCCGCGCGCGATGGGGCAGTGCCAGATCAGCGGGTCGCCCTCGAAATACATCTGCGTGATCAGCCGTTGCGCGAAGCCATGGCCGAAGACCGAAAAATGGATGTGCGATGGCCGCCAGTCGTTCGGCCCGTTCGGCCAGGGATAGGGACCGGGCTTGACGGTGCGAAAGGCATAGCCGCCATCCTCACTCGTGATGGCGCGGCCGCAGCCGCCGAAGTTCGGGTCGAGCGGCGCCAGGTAGCCGTCCTTCTTGTGGCGGTAGCGGCCGCCGGCATTGGCCTGCCAGAATTCGAGCAGTGCGCCGGGCACGCCAACGCCACGTTCGTCGAGCACCCGCCCATGGACGATGATGCGCTCGCCGATGGCGCTCTCGCCGGGTCTGGCGAAATTGTGGATCAGGTCGGCGTCGAGTTCGCCGAGTATGGCGTGACCGAAGAGCGGGCCGGCAATCTCCGAAAGCGTGTTGTCGAAGGCGAGCAGTGCCTTCTGCGGCGAACGCAGTACGGAAGTCTTGTAGTTCGGCGTCAGCGCCGGCGGATGCCATGTCCGGTCGCGCTGGAAGAAGGCGCCTGTCTCGGGCCTCCGGTTCGATCCGGACTCAGCGGGCATTCTTGGCTCCGTCCATTTCCGAAAACACGTCCTTGGCGATCTTGAAGGCACGGTTGGCGGCCGGCACGCCGGCATAGATGGCGACATGCAGGAACGCTTCGCAGATGTCGTCACGCGAGGCACCGGTGTTGGCGGTGGCGCGCACATGCATGGCGACCTCCTCATCATGGCCGAGTGCTGCCAGCAGCGCCAGCGTGACGATCGAGCGCTCGCGCTTGGTGAAGCCCGGCCGTGCCCACACCGTCCCCCAGGCGGCCTCGGTGATCAGCTCCTGGAAAGGCTGGTCGAAACCGGTGGCGGCGACCTCGGCCCGGTCGACATGCGGATCGCCGAGCACGGACCGCCGTACGCCAAGGCCCGTGCGATATCTGGCGGTGTTGCCGGGGACTTCATCCATGGGTTTCGGCTCCAAGGGCAAGCGATGCGATAAAATGGCGGATCAGGGCGACAAGTGCTTCGGGCTGTTCGACACAGGGAATATGTCCGGCGTCGCGGATGATCTCGAAGCGCGCGCCAGGAATGAGAGCGGCCAGCGAGCGGACAAGATCGGGAGGCGTCGAGCCGTCCTGATCACCGGCGATGCAAAGCGTCGGTACGGAGATACGGCGCGCGGCCTCGGTGAAATCGGCGTCGCGAACGGCCGCGCATGTCCCGAGATAGCCGGCGAGCGCCTGCCTGGTCAGCATGTTCCAGTAGCCGTCGAGCTCGGCTGAACGCGTTGCGTGGAAGCTGGGGGTGAACCACACTTTGAGCACACCATCGGCAATCTCCTGGATCCCTTTGCTTTCGACCGTTGCGATGCGCGTGTTCCAGCTGTCCGTCGTGCCGATCTTGTGGGCCGTGTCGCATAGGATCATGGCCTCGATGATCTCGGGTCGCCGGGCATAGAGGCCTTGCGCGACCATGCCGCCCACCGACAGGCCGCACAGTACGACCTTCTCCAACCCGAAATGATCGAGGAGCGCCGAGAGATCGTCGACATGATCGTCGATCGACCAGATGTCGCCGATGTCGGACAGGCCGTGGCCGCGCTTGTCATAGACCAGCAAGGGCATTTCCCCATCAAGAGCCGAGACAATTTCGTCCCAGATCCGGAAGTCGGTGCCGAGCGAATTGATGAACACGATCGGGCGCGCACTGCCGTTCGCCCTGACGTGACGGTGATGCAGCGTGATGCCGCCAATGGTGACGAATGGCACGATTTCGATCCTCCATCTCCACATTGCACAAGGCATTTGGTTCGGTAAAATGATATTTTGCGCCGTTTCATTAACTTAGGGGTTATCAAATCCATGTCCGAGAGCCGCATCCGGTTCCGTCACCTGCAGGCATTCCTGGAAGTTGCACGGCAAGGAAGCGTGGCGCGAGCGGCCGGTTTGCTGCATGTCAGCCCACCGGCGGTGACCAAGACGTTGCGCGAACTGGAAGAGGCGCTCGGCGTCGCGGTGGTCGAACGCGATGGCCGCGGCATCAGGCTGACGCGCATCGGCGAGATCTTCCTTCGCCATGCCGGCACGGCGATCACGGCGCTCAAGCAAGGCGTCGATTCCGTTCGGCAGGATGGGGCGGTCAACCGGCACCCGATCCGCATCGGCGCGCTGCCGACGGTGTCGGCGCGGGTGATGCCGCTTGCCATGACCCTGTTCCTCAAGGAGGGCACCGGGGCGGCGATCAAGATCGTCACCGGCGAGAACGCGGTGCTGCTCGAACAATTGCGCACCGGCGCGCTCGATCTCGTTGTCGGGCGGCTGGCAGCGCCGGAGAACATGACCGGCTTCTTCTTCGAGCACCTCTACTCCGAACAGGTGCTGTTCGTGGTGCGAGCGGGACATCCGCTGCTTGATCCCGAGCGGGACGTGTTCGCGCGCCTCGACGAATTCCCGATGCTGATGCCGACGCGGGAATCCGTCATCCGTCCCTTCGTCGACCGGCTGTTCATCACCAACGGCATGACCGCGCCGGCAACCGAGATCGAAACCGTCTCGGACTCGTTCGGTCGCGCCTTCCTGCGGCAGAGCAATGCCGTCTGGATCATTTCGGCCGGCGTCGTTGCCAATGAACTGGGCAGCGGTGCCTTCGTCGCCTTGCCGGTCAACACCGAGGAAACCAAGGGCCCGGTCGGCCTGACGATGCGGACGGACACGGCGCCCTCGCCGGCCTTCTCCATCCTGCTGCAGACCATCCGCGAAGCGGCAAGGCAATGCAGCTGACGTCTCGGACATTCCAACCGGACGTCGTCTCGGCCGGGCAGTTTCCTAACCCAGGGGTTAATGAAACACCGCAAAATATCATTTTACCGAACCAAACCGGTGGTGCACTGTGACGATGGAGGAGCCACAGAGGGAGGAAAATATGACCCACGCCATTGGCAGCAGATCCACAATTCCGGGCCTATCGCGACGCCAGTTCATCGCCACATCGATTGCCGGCGGCACGGCGCTCGCGCTTGGCGGCCGCGGCGCCTTTGCTCAAGCAGGCGACACGCTCAAGGTCGGCTTCGTCAGTCCGCGCACTGGGCCGCTCGCCGGTTTCGGCCAGACCGACGGCTACGTGCTCGACCTGGCCCGCAAGGCGCTGGCCGGCGGCCTCGACCTGGGCGGCAAGAAGTACAACGTCRAAATCCTCGACCAGGATACGCAGTCCGACCCGTCGCGCGCTGGCCAGTTGGCCAAGGACCTGATCAACAACCAGGCCATCGACCTGATGCTGGCGGTGTCGACGCCCGAGGTGATCAACCCGGTGGCCGACGCCTGCGAAGCCGCAGGGGTGCCGTGCCTGTCGACAGTCATGCCTTGGGAGGCCTGGTACTTCGGCCGCGGCGCCAAGCCCGGCGCGCCCTCGCCGTTCAAATGGACCTATCATTTCGGCTTCGGCGTCGGCGAGTTCTTCAAGACCTACATCTCGCAGTGGAACCTGATCGAGACCAACAAAAAGGTCGGCGTCATGTATCCGAACGACGCCGACGGCAACGCCATCCGCGCCAATCTGGCGCCACTGCTGGCCAAGCAGGGGTTCACCATCGTCGATCCCGGCGCCTATGAAACCGGCACCACCGACTATTCCTCGCAGATCGCGCTGTTCAAACAGGAAGGCGTCGAGATCTTCAATTCCTTCCCGATCCCGCCGGACTTCGCGGCGTTCTGGCGACAGGCGGCACAGCAAGGGCTGATCAAGCAGATCAAGATCTGCCAGGTCGCCAAGACCGGGTTGTTCCCCTCGGATATCGAAGCGCTAGGCGATCTCGGCATGAAGATTTCGAGTGCCGCCTACTGGCACAAGGCATTCCCCTACAAGTCGCCGCTGACCGGCGTTTCGGGAACCGAGCTGGCCGACGGCTACGAGGCGGCGAGCGGCAAGCAGTGGACGCAGCAGCTTGGCGCCTCGATGTCGCTGCTCGACGCCGGCTTCGAAGCGCTGAAGGCAAGCAGCGACGCCAAGGACAAGGCCGCGGTGGCCAAGGCGCTGAGCCAGCTCAAGACCGAGACGATGATCGGCAAGGTCGACTTCACCAGCGGCCCGGTGGCCAATGTCTCGCCCGGCCCGATCATCGGCACGCAATGGGTGGCCGCCAAGGAAGGAGCCAAGTTCCCGCTCGACTATGTCGTGACCGAGAATGCAACGGACCCGAAAGTGCCCATCGAAGCCAAGCTTGTGCCTTACAACGGCTGATGGACCGCTGACGAGGATCGCCTGGTGACCCATCCGCAACAACAGGCGATCCTCGCCGCCGCCGCTATCCACAAGCGCTTCGGCGCACTCGTGGTGCTGGATGCCGTCGACTTCACCATGGCCGCCGACGAGGCGGTCGGCATTGTCGGCCCGAACGGTGCAGGCAAGACGACGCTGCTCAGCGTGCTTGCCGGAGCTTTTCCACCAAGCTCGGGCACTGTCAGCTTCAGGGGTGGCGATGTGACCGCACTGCCGGCGACGCAGCGCTGCCGGCTCGGCCTGGTGCGCACGCACCAGGTGCCAAAGCCGTTCAGCGGTATGACCACCTTCGAGAATGTCTTCGTCGCCGCCTCGCACGGCGCCGGTCTCGGCCGCGACGAGGCCTATGAAGAGGCGCTCGGCTCGCTGAAACTGTGCGGCATGCTGGGCGTCGCCAACCGGCGCGCCGAAACGCTCGGGCTGCTCGACCGCAAGCGGCTGGAACTGGCAAGGGCGCTTGCCGCAAGACCGAGGCTGCTGCTGCTCGATGAGATCGGCGGCGGACTGACCGATGGCGAAGCCGGCGAACTTGTCGACACGATCAAGGAATTGCGCCGGCGCAAGATCGGCATCGTCTGGATCGAGCACATCGTGCATATCCTGCTGCAGGTGGCCGAGCGGCTGATCTGCATGGATGCCGGCAAGATCATCGCCGATGGCGAGCCGCAAGCGGTGATGGCCGACCCCGAGGTCGTGCGTGCCTATCTCGGCGGAGGCCCGAAATGAGCCTGCTGTCGGTCGAGAACTTGGTTGTCCGGCACGGCCTGCTGCAGGCGGTGCGCGGCGTGAGCTTGACCGTCGAACGCGGCGAGACGCTGGCGCTGGTCGGTGCCAATGGCGCCGGCAAGACGACGCTACTCCGGGCCATCGCCGGGGCGCATCAGCCGGCCGCCGGCCGCGTGCTGCTCGACGGCGCCGATCTCACCAGCGTGCCGTCGCACAGGCGCGTCGGCATGGGCATCGCGCTGGTGCCGGAGGGACGCAAACTGTTTGTGCAGATGACGGTCGAGGAGAACCTCCTGCTCGGCAGGACCGTCGGCCGGCCGGGCGACTGGAGCGTCGACAAGGTGCTCGAGATGTTCCCCAACCTCAAGCCGCGCCGCCATACCAAGACGGGCCACCTTTCGGGCGGCGAGCAGCAGGCGACGGCGATCGGCCGGGCCTTGATGAGCAACCCGGAACTGCTGCTGCTCGACGAGGTTTCGCTCGGTCTGTCGCCGCTGATCGTCGACCGTGTCTACGCCGCGTTGCAAGGGCTGATCGCTTCGGGCACGACGATCATCTTGGTCGAACAGGACCTCAACCGGGCGCTCGCTGTATCCAACAGGGTGATCTGCATGCTCGAAGGGCGTGTCGCGCTCGAAGGAGCAAGCAAGGAGGTTTCGCGCGACGAGGTGACGAAGGCCTATTTCGGCCTGCCCCGGAAAAGCACCGGGAGCGTTCCCGCATGAGCAACCAGATCATCCAGGGCATCCTACTCGGCGGCTACTACGCGCTGATCGCCTGCGGCCTGTCGTTCATGTTTTCGGTGATGCGCATCATCAACCTCGCCCATGGCAGCCTTGCCGTGTTTTCCGCCTATGCGCTGTGGTTGCTGGCCTCGCGATTCAACGTCTCGCCCTTTGTCGGCCTGCTCATCGTGCTGCCATTGATGGCGGCGATCGGCTGGGCGCTGCAGCGCTTCCTGCTCGAACGCAGCGCGCGCGGTGGAGCCCTGCTGCCGATCCTTACGACGTTCGGCCTGGCCATCGTCATCGACAATCTGCTGTTCGAGCAGTTCGGCGCCGACACGCGTTCGCTGGCGCCCTATATCGGCAGCCTGTCCTATGATTCCTGGGAATGGCCAGGCAGCATATATGTCGGCAAGCTCGCGGTGATAATGTTCGCCACCGCAATTGTCCTGCTCGGCGGGCTGCAATTGTTCCTCACGCACACCAGGCTTGGCCGCTCGATTCGCGCCACCTCGGAAGACCCCGATACGGCCGGCCTGGTCGGTGTCGACGCCCGCCGCGCCAACGCCATTGCCGCGGCCATCGCCATGGTCACGGTCGGTCTTGCCGGCGCGTTCCTGGGCATGCGCGCCACCTTCGATCCCTATGCCGGGGCGCCGCAATTGCTGTTCGCTTTCGAGGCGGCGGTGATCGGTGGCGCCGGTTCGCTGTGGGGAACGCTGATTGGTGGCATCGTGCTGGCGCTTGCGCAGACGCTTGGCGCGCAAGTGCATCCGCAGGGGTTCCTGATCGGCGGCCACGCTGTCTTTCTCGTCGTCCTTTTTGTGCGGCTGTCCACGTCCGGCCTCGGCCTGCGCGGCCTGCTGCGCCTCGGGAAGACGTCATGAGCACTCTCGCCACCATGCCTGTCATCGAGCGCGGCACGGCGACGTCGCGGATCGCCGCGATGGCCGTCGCCGTCATCATCGCGTTGCTGGCGATCGCGCCGCAGTTCCTGTCGGCCGGCGCGGTCGACCGCATGACCGCACTGTTCATCTATGTAATCCTGGCGGCGATGTGGAATGCGCTGGCCGGCTTCGGCGGCCTGGTCTCGGTCGGCCAGCAGGTGTTCTTCGGGCTCGGCGCCTATTTCGCCATCCGGCTGGCCGATGCGGGCCTCAACCCGTTCCTGGCGCTGTTCGCCTCGGGCCTTGTCGTTGGCGTGGTGTCTATCCCGCTCTCGCTGGTCATGCTGCGGCTGAGAAATGGCGAATTCGCCATCGGCATGTGGGTGATCGCCGCGCTGACGCATCTGCTGGTCAATCTCGACCGGCTGGTGCAGGGCGAAACCGGCACCTCGCTGATCTCGCTGAATGTCTACGACGCCGGCACGAGGCGAGCGACGATCTACTGGCTGGCGCTGGCCTCGATGACCGCGCTGCTTGCCATCCTGTTTGGTCTGCTGCGCGGCAGCACCGGTGCCGCGATCCGCGCGATACGGGACAATGAGGACGCCGCCGCCTCGGTCGGCGTGCGCGTCACCGGCACCAAGCGGCTGCTGTTCGTGCTCGCTGCCTTCGGCATCGGCATTGCCGGTGCGCTGTGGCTGGCGACCTCCATCACCTTCCAGCCGAAGACCTACTTCAACGTGCAATGGACCGCCTACATGATCTTCATGGTGCTGGTTGGCGGCATCGGCACTTTCGAGGGCGCTATTCTCGGCGCGTTGGTGTTCTTCCTCATCGAGACATGGTTCGGCGGCACCGGCGTCTGGTACCTGGTCGGGCTCGGCGCCACGGCTGTGGTCTTCTCACTTTTCCTGCCGCGCGGCCTGTGGGGGACGATCGAGGAGCGCTTTGGGCTTCGCCTGCTGCCGGTCGGTTATCGCGTCAGGCTCGCAGCTGCCTCCGCAGATGACGACGCGACGCCACAACAAACCACGAAGCATCAGGAAAAGGCATGACCATGCTCTTCGGCAAGACCATCCTTGTCACCGGCGTCGCTTCCGGCATTGGGGCGCGCACCACGGAACTCGCCGGCCAGCTCGGCGCCGATGTGATCGGCGTCGATGTGCGTGAGCCGGCTGCCGCGGTTGGCAGCTTCGTCAAGGCCGACATCTCTAGCAAGGCTGGTGTCGACGATCTCATCGCGCGTCTGCCGCAGCGTATCGACGCACTCTGCAATGTCGCTGGCCTCTCCGGCAACACCGGTGCGGCGGCGACACTGGCCGTCAATTTCTTCGGGCTGCGGGCGCTTTCGGAAGGACTTGTGCCAAAACTTCGCGAAGGCGGCGCCATCGTCAACGTCGCCTCGATCGCCGGCTATGGCTGGCGCGCCCATCTCAATCGCGCCGCCTCGATGGTCGGCATCGAAGGTTTTCCCGATGTCGCCGAGGTGGTCTGCGACCACGCAGTCAGGAACGAGGAAGGCTATCCCGTCTCCAAGGAACTGCTGCTGCTATGGACCTTCCGTGCGGCGCACCAGGATCTGTTCAAACGCCGCGGCATCCGCGTCAATGCGGTAAGCCCTGGCCCGGTCGAGACACCGATCCTCAAACAGTTCCGCACCGTGCTCGGCGACGCCCGCGTCGACAGCGACATTGCCAGGGTCGGACGGGCTGGCACAGCGGGCGATATCGCACCGGTAGTCTTGTTCCTGTGCTCGGACGGCGCGCGCTGGATCAACGGCGCCAACGTGCCGGTCGATGGTGGCCTCGAAGCATCGATCAACGCCGAAATGTTCGGATTCTAGACCATGATCCTGAAAAGCGGGAACCGGTTTTCGGAAAAGATCATGGGCAAACAAGAATAGAGGGATGGAGACAGTCATGGACATCGGACTTCTGATCGATGGCGACGAACGGGCTGCCTCAGGTGCGGCGTCCTACGAGCGCATGGACCCGTTCACCGGCAGGCTGGCGACACGCGCCGCCGCGGCCAGCATTGCTGACGCCAACGCCGCGGTAGAGGCCGCAGCGGCCGCCTTTCCGGCCTGGTCGAAGACCGGGCCCGGTGAGCGCCGCGCCTTGCTGAGCAAAGCGGCCGACGTCATGGCCTCGAAGGTCGGCGAGTTTACCAAGCTGATGATGGAAGAGACCGGCGCGACCGGCCCGTGGGCCGGCTTCAACGTCATGCTGGCGGCCAACATGCTGCGCGAGGCGGCGGCGATGACGACGCAGATTTCGGGCGAGATCATCCCATCCGACAAGCCGGGCACGCTGGCCATGGCGATCCGCCAGCCGGCTGGCGTGTGCCTCGGCATCGCGCCGTGGAATGCGCCGGTCATTCTCGGCACCCGCGCCATCGCCATGCCGATCGTCTGCGGCAACACGGTGGTGCTGAAAGCTTCCGAAATGTGCCCCGGCACACACCGGCTGATCGGCCAGGTGCTGGTCGAGGCCGGCCTGCCGAAGGGCGTCATCAATGTCGTCACCAACGATCCGAAGGACGCCGCCGGCATTGTCGAGGCGCTGGTCGCGCATCCTGCAGTCAAGCGCGTCAACTTCACCGGCTCGACCAAGGTGGGCAGGATCATCGCCGAACTCGCTGGACGGCACCTGAAGCCGGCGCTGTTCGAACTCGGCGGCAAGGCGCCGTTGCTGGTGCTGGACGATGCCGACATCGACGCGGCCGTCAACGCCGCCACCTTCGGCGCGTTCATGCATCAGGGCCAGATCTGCATGTCGACCGAGCGTCTGATCGTCGACGAAAAGGTCGCCGATGAATTCGTTTCCAAGCTCGCGGCACGCGCGTCGCAACTGCCGGCGGGCGATCCACGCGGCCATGTCGTACTGGGCTCCCTGATCAGCAGCCAAGCGGCCGACAAGATGGAGGAACTCATCACCGATGCCGTCGCCAAGGGCGCCAGGCTCGTGGCCGGCGGCAAGCGCAGTGGCACCGTGGTGGAAGCGACATTGCTCGACCACGTCACGCCGGCCATGCGCGTCTATGCCGAAGAATCCTTCGGGCCGGTCAAGCCGGTGATCCGGGTCAAGGGCGAGGACGAGGCCGTGCGTGTCGCCAACGACACCGAATACGGCCTGTCGTCAGCCGTCTTCAGCCGCGACATCAAGCGTGCCATGGCGGTCGCCGCGCGCATCGAAGCCGGCATCTGCCATATCAATGGCCCAACCGTCGGCGACGAGGCACAAATGCCGTTCGGCGGCGTCAAGGGCTCGGGCTATGGCCGTTTCGGCGGCAAGGCATCGATCGCCGAGTTCACCGATTTGCGCTGGGTGACGATCGAGGATCCGGGCCAGCATTATCCGTTCTGAACCGACCCCTTTGGACGGTTCGACTTCGGTCAGGCCGCCTGTGAGGGCGTGAAGCGAACACTGGCGGATCGCATCTGGCCGGGCGCCAGCACGATGCGGCCGGTGTCGATGCCCGCGTCGCGGTTGAAGGCATCGGTGATGTTGGTGACCGGCTCGGCGCAAAAGAGCGGCTCGCCGGGCGGCGTGTAGAGTACGAGGAAATCGAGCGGCATCTCGGCCTCGATCTCCAGTTGCCGTCCATGTTCCGGCCAGCAAATCCGGGCCCGGCGCGTCCATCCGGTGAAGACGGTATCGAAGTCCGTCTCGGACACATCGAAGCCCGTGGTGGGGTTGGCACCGGCCGGCGGCAGGACGTGGCGGGTTGGCAAGATGTCCGCATCGGTCTCCCACATGCCGGACACCGGCGCCTGGACATGCGTCCACGGCGTCGATGGGAAATAAGGATGCAGGCCGAACCCGGCCGGCATCGGCGTGTCCGAGAGATTGCGCAGCGAAATGGTGATGCCCAGACTGCCATCGGCCAGCGAGATGACTTGCTCGGCCTCGTAGCTCCATGGCCAGGAGTCGGCGGCGTGGCGATAGCGCAAGACGACAGCGCTGGGTTCGTGTCGCCCGACTGTCCATGGCCGACGCCAGCCATGGCCGTGCTCATGATGCGGGTCATCGGGGCTTGTCGGCAGTGTGACGGTACGACCAGCGAAGGCGAAGCGACCACCCCTTATGCGATTGGAATAGGGAACCAGCGGGAAGCAGGCCATGGCGCCGGCATCGCGGCGGCTGATCGCCGCCTGATCGGCCGGGCGTAGCAAGTCCACGACAGAGCCGTCTTGCCGCCAGCGATACGACGCTACCGCACCGCCGGCGGCCGGAGCAATCTCCGCCGTCGCAATGCCGTCGCTGATCGAAAGCAGTTGCTGCCCCACAACGGCTGCTGAATTCTTTGTCATCGGCATGTCCCCATCCCTTGACTCCAATCGCCACGGCTATAAGACATATCATATGAATAGTATGAAGAATAAGAAATCTTTTAGCACGGCGCGGACTTCGCGAGTCGCCGTCGCGGTTTCCAGCGGCTCCACGGCACTGCATGCGACGGTTGTCGAGCAGATCGGGTTGCGCATCGTGCAGGGCGATTTCCTGCCCGGCGAGGCACTGCCCAATGCGGACGATTCCAGCGAGATGCTGGGGGTCAGCCGCACGGTGCTGCGCGAGGCGATCAAGGTGCTGGCCGGCAAGGGGCTTGTCGAATCGCGGCCGAAGACCGGCACAAGGGTGCGTCCCCGCTCCGACTGGAACTTCCTCGACCCGGACGTCCTGTCGTGGCGTTACGCCAGAGGTGTCAGCGCCGACGATGTGCGGGCGCTGTTCGAACTGCGCCGGGCCATCGAGCCGATGTCGGCCGCACTCGCCGCGCAGCGCGCCACGCCGGCGCAGATCGCCGAGATCAACGCCGCGCTCGCCGAAATGGAAGCCGTTGTCGACGACGGCGACCGCTTCGCCAAGCCTGACCTGCTTTTCCACCAGACCATTCTGCGCATGACGGGCAACGAGCTGATCGGCTCGCTCGCTGCACTGGTCGAAACCGCGCTGGTGATGAGCTTCCGCCTCTCCAACGACAATCCGGAAGGACAGCGCCACTCTTTGCCGCTGCACCGGGAAGTGGCTGAGAAGATCGCCGCGCGCGATGCCGCCGGCGCGCAAAAGGCGCTGCTGGTGCTCATCGACGATGCCGAGGAAGACGTGCGCCGCAGTGTCGAGAACCGCAACAGGCGCCGCGCCAATCGGGAGCTGGCTTCGTGACCGAGACCAAACGCAAGCTGCGGTCCGAGGCCTGGTTCGGCGGCGAAGGCAAGAATGCCTTCATGCACCGCAGCTGGATGAAGAACCAAGGCATTCCCGCCGACGCTTTCGACGGCCGCCCGGTGATCGGCATCTGCAACACCTGGTCGGAACTGACACCATGCAACGCGCATCTGCGCGCCCTGGCCGACCACGTCAAACGTGGCGTCTATGAAGCCGGCGGCCTGYCGCTGGAATTTCCGGTCATGTCATTGGGCGAGAGCAACATGCGCCCCACCGCCATGCTGTTTCGCAATCTGGTCAGCATGGATGTCGAGGAATCCATCCGCGGCAATCCTATCGACGGCGTCATCCTGCTGGTCGGCTGCGACAAGACCACGCCTGCGCTGCTCATGGGTGCTGCATCATGCAATCTGCCGACCATCACCGTTTCCGGCGGACCGATGCTCAACGGCAAGTTCCGCGGACAAGATATTGGCTCGGGCACGCATGTCTGGAAATTCGCCGAAGAGGTGAAGGCCGGCCGCATGCCGGTCGCCGATTTCCTGGCCGCCGAACAGGGCCAGAGCCGGTCGGCGGGCAGCTGCATGACAATGGGCACGGCTTCGACCATGGCCAGCATGGTGGAGGCGCTCGGCATCGGCATGCCGGACAATGCCGCGATCCCGGCGGTGGATTCACGCCGTGGCGTGCTCGCCCAGATGGCCGGACGCCAGATCGTCGAGCTGGTCCGCAAGGATGTGACGATCGCGCAGATTCTCACCAGGCAAGCGTTCGAGAACGCTATTCGCGTCAATGGCGCAATCGGCGGCTCGACCAATGCAGTGCTGCACCTGATCGCCATCGCCAACCGTGTAGGCGTCGATCTCAGCCTCGATGACTGGGACCGCCTTGRCCGCGACGTTCCGACCATTGTCGATTTGATGCCATCGGGCCGGTTCCTGATGGAAGATTTCTACTATGCCGGGGGGCTGGCTGCGGTCATGGCGTCGCTTGATKAAGTGGGGCTTCTTCATCGCGACGCCATGACCGTCAGCAACAAGACCATTGGCGAGTTGATCGACGGCGCGCCCAACTACAACACCGAGGTCATCCGCCCGCTGAGCGACCCGCTGACCAGGGAAGGCGGCATCTCGATCCTGCGTGGCAATCTGGCGCCCAACGGGGCGGTCATCAAACCGTCGGCGGCAACGCCCGAGCTGATGCAGCATCGCGGCAAGGCGATCGTCTTCGAAAACATCGAGCACTACTACGCCCGCATCGACGATCCGGAGCTGGATATCGACGCCTCTTCAGTGATGGTGCTGAAGAACTGCGGACCGCGTGGCTACCCCGGGATGGCCGAGGTCGGCAACATGCCGCTGCCGGCCAAGCTGCTGAAGCAAGGCGTCTCCGACATGGTGCGCATCTCGGACGCGCGCATGAGCGGCACCGCCTACGGCACCGTGGTGCTGCATGTGGCACCGGAAGCAGCGGCCGGCGGGGCGCTGGCGCTGGTGCGCGATGGCGATCTCATCGAGCTGGACGTGGCCGGCCGGCGCCTGGAGCTTTTGGTGTCGGACGAGGAACTGGCTATCCGCCGACACAACTGGCAGCCGCCGACGCCGCCCGAAGGCGGCTACCAGAGCCTCTATGTCGAGCGCGTCCTGCAGGCCGACAAGGGCTGCGATTTCGACTTTCTCGTCGGTCGGCGCGATGCCGGCATCCCCCGGCATTCCCACTAGAGAGGCGCGCGCGATGGATGAAATCGGCGGCTACGCCACGTACCCCAGCCTCAAAGGCCGCAGCGTCTTCATAACCGGCGGTGGCAGCGGCATCGGCGAAAGCCTGGTGCGCCATTTCTGCGCGCAAGGCAGCCGCGTTGCCTTTGTCGATCGGGCCGAGGAGCCGTCCCGGCGCCTGGTCGACGCGATCGCGGCTGATGGACATCGTGCGCCGCTGTTCATTGCCTGCGACCTGCGCAACGTCGAGCAACTGCAGGCCGCAACGGTGCAAGCGATGCAGCACAACGGCCCGATCCAGGTTCTGTGCAACAATGCCGGCAACGATGATCGCCATCAAACCAGTGACGTGACGGTCGCCTATTGGGACGACCGCATGGCGGTCAATCTGCGCCACCAGTTCTTTGCGGCGCAAGCGGTGCGGCCGCAGATGAGCTCGCTGGGCGGCGGATCGATCATCAATTTCGGTTCCATCACCTGGATGGTCGGCGATCCCGATTGCCCCGCTTATGTGACGGCCAAGGCGGCGGTTTACGGCATGACGCGGGCGCTGGCCCGCGAGCTTGGTCCCGAGCGCATCCGCGTCAACTGCATGGTGCCTGGCTGGGTGATGACAGAGCGCCAGATGCGCTTGTGGCTGAACCCGGCCGGAGAGCGGCAGATCGAGGAGCGACAGTGCCTGCCCGACCGGCTGCAGCCCTCCGATATAGCGCGCATGGCGCTGTTCCTCGCCGCCGACGACAGCCGCATGTGCACAAGCCAGCAATTCATCGTCGATGCGGGCTGGGTGTGACCCGCACGGCTTCAAGGGAAGAAGGTACCTCATGCGTCTTGTTCAGTTCAGAATGCCCGATGGCAACAGGCGGGTTGGCCGCGTCTCCGACGACGGCAATCACCTGCACCCGCTCGAAAAGACCAGCACCGTGCTGGAACTGGCCGAAGCGGCAATTGCTGAGGGCGTTTCCATCGCCGCACTTGTCGAGAAGCGGAGGGGCACTGCAACGGTCGACTATGACGAGCTGTTGCGCGACGGCCGCGTGCTGGCCCCGGTCGACCATCCGGAACCGGCGCGCTTCCTGGTCACCGGCACGGGCCTGACCCATACCGGCAGCGCCGCGGCACGCGACAAGATGCATGTGCTTACGCATGGCGAGGACGCCGAGGAATCCGATTCACTGAAGATCTTCCGCATGGGTCTCGAGGGCGGCAAACCCGCCGCCGGGCAGATCGGAATCCAGCCCGAATGGTTCTTCAAGGGCGTCGGCACCTGCGTCGTGCCGCCCGGCGCTGCGCTGCCGATGCCGGCCTTCGCGCGCGCCGGCGCGGAAGAGGCCGAGATCGTCGGGCTCTATCTCAATGGGCCGGATGGCCGCCCCTATCGCATCGGCTATGCGCTCGGCAACGAATACTCCGACCATGTCACGGAAGCCGAGAACTACCTCTATCTTGCCCATTCAAAACTCCGCTCCTGCTCGATCGGCCCGGAGCTTTTGATCGGCGACCTGCCCGATGAAGTGCGCGGCCGTTCCCGCATCCTGCGCGACGGCGCCGTCGTCTGGGAGCAGGAGTTCCTGTCGGGCGAGGCGCACATGTCGCACTCGATCGCCAATCTCGAACATTTCCATTTCCGCTACCCGATGCACCGCAGAGCAGGCGACCTGCATGCCTACTTCTTCGGCGCGGCGGTGATGAGCTACGCCTCCGGCATCAAGACGGCTTCCGGCGACGAGTATGAAATCCAGGCACAGACATTCGGAAAGCCACTGCGCAACCGGATGGAGTCGGTGCCGGACGAGGGACTGGTCGCCGTCACCCAGCTGTGACGGCAAAGGTCCGGAAACTGCGGTCCACCAGAACGACAATGGGAGATTAAAAATGGGACTGAAAAAACTGTTTCTAAGAATGGCGGCAATCGGCCTCGGCATCGGCCTGATGACATCGGCAGCCTTGGCCGCGAACCTTCGGGTTCTGGCCTGGGACGGCTACGCCGACCCGGACTGGGTCAAGGATTTCACCGCGGCAACCGGCGTCGGCGTCGATGTCGTCTTCATCGGCAGCGATGACGAGATCTGGGCCAAGATCAAGGGCAGCGAAGGGCAGGACTTCGACGTCTTCGCCGTCAACACGGCCCAGTTGCAGCGCTACATCAAGGCCGATCTGGTGTCGCCGATCGACGTGACGAAGCTGGCCAACCAGAAAGAGGTGCTGCCGCGCTTCCGCGATCTCACGGCGGTGAGCGGCGTCACCAAGGACGGCAAGGTCTATGGCATTCCGTTCTGCTTCGACTCGATCGGCCTGATCTACGACACCGACAAGGTCAAGCCGGCACCGACATCGATGTCGGTCCTGTGGGACCCGGCCTACAAAGGCAAAGTCCTGGCCTATGACAATGGCGAGCACAATTTCTCGTTCACCGCGCTGACGCTCGGCTACAAGGATCCGTTCAATCTGAATGAAGAACAGATGGCGGCGGTCAAGGCCAAGTTGGTCGAACTCAAGCGCAATGTGCTGAGCTTCTACACCACCGCCGACGAGGCGCAGCAGATCTATCAGAACAATGACGTGGCACTGATCTGGGCCAATTATGGCCAGCAGCAGGTCAAGGCACTGCAGAAGATCGGCGCCCATGTCGCCTACGTCAATCCGAGCGAAGGCGCGCTTGCCTGGCTCGACAACTGGGTCATCTCCAAGGGCGTCCGCGACAATGCGGCGGCCGAGAAATGGATCGACTTTATGCTGAGCAAGAAGGTCAGCGGCGAGCTTTCCGAGCGCACTGGTTTCGGCAACACGGTGACGGAGACCGGCAGCGCCGGCGGCAACGACAAGCTGGTCTGGCTCAACAATGTCGAGGATCCGCTGAAGCGGTCGGACATGTGGAACGAGATCAAGGCCACGCCCTGATCTTTCCGCACGAAGACTTCGAAGGACCCGGCGGTCCGGACGTTCCGGACCGCCGAAGCGTATGCGAGAGTATTCTATGAACCAGAACACCGACCTCTTGACGCTGCGGTCCGTCTCGAAATCCTACGGCACCGTTCCGGTGCTGCACGACATCGACCTGTCGATCAAGGACGGTGAGTTCCTGACCGTTCTTGGGCCGTCAGGCTCCGGCAAGACCACGGTGCTGCGGCTGATCGGCGGGCTGGAACCACTGACGTCGGGCGAGATCCGGCTGGACGGCCACGACATCAGCCGCATGCCGATCAACCGGCGGCCATTCAACACCGTGTTCCAGGACTATGCGCTGTTCCCGCATCTGACCGTTTCCGGCAATGTCGGCTACGGGCTTTCGGTTCGCCACCTGCCGCGCAAGGAGATTGCGCGCCGCGTCGCGGAGGCGCTGGAGCTTGTCCAGCTCGGGCGTTTCACCGACCGCTTTCCGGCCCAGCTCTCCGGCGGCCAGCGCCAGCGCGTCGCCTTGGCCCGCGCGCTGATCTGCCAGCCGCGCCTGATCCTGCTCGACGAGCCGCTGGCAGCGCTCGACCTGGAGCTGCGCCGGCAAATGCAGGAGTTCCTGAAATCCATCCAGCGCGAAATCAAAACCACCTTCCTGTTCGTCACCCACGACCAGGAAGAAGCGATCGGCATGGCCGATCGGATATGCGTCATGCAGGCCGGCCATATCCGCCAGCTCGGCACACCGCACGAGCTGTACTACAAGCCGAATTGCGAGTTCGTGGCGCGCTTCTTCGGCGAAAACAATCTAGTGGCCGGAAAGCTTGGATCCGTCCAGGGCGAACTGCGATCGATCGAGACGACGCTCGGACGCCTGGTCTGTTCGATCCGTGACCAGCCGCATTTGAAGTCCGCGACGGATGGCGCCAGTGCCTTCGCTGCGTTCCGTCCCGAGGCCTTGCACCTTGCCGACGCAAAGGACACGGACAACCGCTTTTCCGGCACGATCGCCGACATGGCCTTCGCCGGCTCGTCGACCGTTGCCACCATCACGGTCGGCGCCGACCATGCTGGGCAACGCTTGCGGCTGCGCATGCCGAGCCGGGTCGACGGCAGCACGCTGCAATCCGGCGCGACGATCTCCCTCGCGTTTGCGCCGCATGAAGGTCACCTGGTGCTGGCATGAGCGGAACCGGCACGATACCGCTCGCAGAACGGCGATGGTCGCTGCTGGTGACGGTGCTGGCYTTCGCCTTGCCGGTSRTCTTCGTSCTCGTGCCGCTGGCGATCTTCCTCGGCTATAGCTTCTTC
>NZ_JBFULQ010000042.1:0-21554 GCF_054049815.1 Mesorhizobium sp. P5_C1
CGGTTGGTGTTCTCTGAGGAGTAGCCAGCCTCCAGCCGGGAGATCATCAGGATGGCGTTGAAGGTTTTTATCAGCTGGTCGGATTCGGCAATCGTGCCTTCCAGCGCCTGACGGTAATCGGTGGTCTTGTGCTTGCCCGCAAGCGTCGCCTCGGCCCGGTTGCGCAGCCGGGTCAGCGGCGTCTTCAAATCATGCGCGATGTTGTCGGAAACCTGTTTCAGGCCTTCGTTGAGCGTGGCGATCCTGGCCAGCATGGAATTGAGGTTTTCGGATAGCCGGTCGAACTCGTCGCCGGCGCCGGTCACCGGCAACCGGCCGGAAAGATCGCCGCCCATGATGCGGCGGCTGGCTTCCGACACGCTGTCGATGCGCTTCAGCGCGGCGCGGCCGACAAAGAACCAGATCAGCAGTCCGCCCAGCCCCATCATGCCAAGCGCCAGCATCAGGGCGCGGCGGATGACGGCGCGGAACCGCTCCGGCTCGCCGAGATCGCGGCCGACCAGCATGATCATCTGGTTGGGCAGCCGAAGCACCAGCGCGATGGCGTTGTGGCCCTTCTCGCCCTGCGCCTGCGGTTCGTTCGGATCGGATTGAGTGGTGCTCTGGTCCGCCGGCAGATTGCGCTGCCGCTCGAGCTCTCCCTCACCAAAGCGCTGATAGGAGAACGGGCTGTTGGTCCAGCCTTCGGTTTCGAGCACGCCCGGCTCCAGGCTCTGCACGTTGCCGGTCAGGATCTGGCCGTTGGCGTCGGCGATCAGATAGAGGTTGGCGCCGGGCTGGCGCGAGCGCTGCTCGACGACGCGCACCAGGATCGGCAGACCGCCACGCTGATAGGCGCGAGCGAGGCCGAGCACTTCGTCGTTGATGGTCTCCTGCGTCTGCGCGGTCAGCATGCGCGCCGACAGCGAGGTCATGTAGAAGACGAGCAGCACGGCGCAGAGCGCGAAGAGCAGGAGGTAGAGCGCCGAAAGCCGCGCTGCCGTCGTCTTCATGATGGCTGGCACGGATAGGGCCATGCTGCTGCTAGCCGCTCTTCAGCATGTAACCGGCGCCGCGAACGGTATGCAGTATGGACTTGTCGAAGCCCTTCTCGATCTTGCCGCGCAGCCGCGAAACATGGACGTCGATGACGTTGGTCTGCGGATCGAAATGATAGTCCCAGACATTTTCGAGCAGCATGGTGCGCGTCACCACCTGGCCGGCATGGCGCATCAGATACTCCAGCAGGCGGAATTCGCGCGGCTGCAGCGTAATCTCGCGCGCCGCGCGGCGGACCGAATGCGACAGCCTGTCGAGTTCCAGATCGCCGACGCGGTAGACGGTTTCCGCTTCCTTGGCGCTGGCGCGGCGGTTCAGCACCTCGACACGGGCCAGAAGCTCCGAGAAGGCATAGGGCTTGGTCAGATAGTCGTCGCCGCCGGCGCGCAGGCCGGTGACCCGGTCGTCGACCTCGCCGAGCGCCGACAGGATCAGCACCGGCGTCGTGTTGCCCCTGGACCTCAGGCCGGCAATGACCGACAGGCCGTCGCGGCGCGGCATCATCCGGTCGATGACCATCACGTCGTAGTCGCCAGCGTCGGCGAGCGCAAAGCCGGTTTCGCCGTCTCCGGCAACATGGGCAGTGTGACCGGCCTCGGCGAAGGCTTTCTGCAAGTAATCCGCAGCCTCGCGATCGTCTTCTATGACGAGAATCTTCATAGGACTGTTATACGCGATTTCGCTGGAAGGTTGAGTGGCAGACATCTGCATTGTGGCCTTTGCCAAAGCGCATCGCGATCAAGATCATCCGAAGCCGCGCGCGAAAAAAATCCTTGTCCCGACCTCGTTGCGCCAAGACCGCTGAAACGCTTTTTGACGACATGCCTTGAGGGTGCGGCAGCGGGCGATGGGAAGCCCGCTGCCGCCGGGGAGAGCGCGATGACTGACTAACGCGCGCTCCACCATGCTTTCCCGTACGGCGGCTCGGGGGTGTTGAAACCGCCGCACTGGAAAAGTCGAACCTGCCGCCGGAGCGCCCTCATCCGCAGGGAGAAGACAAGGACGCTCCGGCGACGTGCCTCAGCCCTTGGCGACGGGCAGCGCGACGAAACGATTGTTGTCGTCGCGGGTGATCTGCATCAGCACAGCCTTGCGGCCGGACTTGACCGCCTCGGTCATCGCCTTGGTGACGTCGTCGGTGGCATTCACTTCGGTCGAATTGACCGATGTGATGATGTCGCCCGGCTGGATGCCGCGGTCGGCGGCATCGCTGTCGGGATCGACATCGGTCACCACCAGTCCCTTGCCGTTTTCGGACTTGGTGACGGTCAGGCCGAGATCGGCCAGCGAGTCGGGCTTGGCCGGAGCGGCGGGCTGCTGCTGGTCGGCCGATGCCTGCTTGTCGCTCGAAGGCAGTTTGCCGAGGTCGACCTTGACCGTCTGGCTCTTGCCATCACGCCATACGGTGACGTCGACCGACTTGCCAGGCGAGTAGGCGCCGATCAGCCGGGCCAGTTCCTTCGGCGAAGCGACGTCCTTGCCGTCGACCTGGGTGATCACGTCACCAGCAATGATGCCGGCCTTCTTGCCGGGACCCTCATCCTGGGCGCTGGAAACCAAGGCCCCATTCTGCGACTTCAGGCCCAGCGATTCGGCGATGTCTGAGGTGACCGGCTGAATTTCGACACCGAGCCAACCACGCTGCACGGAACCGCTCTTCATCAGGTCCTGAACGACCTGCTTGGCGGTCGAAGCCGGAATGTCGAAGGCGATGCCGACGCTGCCACCTGACGGCGAGAAGATTGCGGTGTTGATGCCGACGACCTGACCGTTGAGGTTGAAGGTCGGGCCGCCCGAATTGCCGCGATTGACCGAAGCATCGATCTGGATGAAGTCGTCATAGGGGCCAGCGCCGATGTCGCGGCCACGAGCCGAGACGATGCCGGCGGTAACCGTGCCGCCGAGGCCGAACGGGTTGCCGACGGCCACCACCCAGTCACCGACGCGAACCTTGGAGTCGTCCGCGAAGTCGACATARGTGAACTTGCCGACGCCGTCGACCTTGAGCACGGCGAGATCGGTGCGTGGGTCGGTGCCGATCAGCTTGGCGTCGAGTTCCTTGCCGTCATTCATCACCACGGTGAAGGCCGAGCCTTCCTCGACGACGTGGTTGTTGGTGACCAGATAGCCATCATCGGAGATGAAGAAGCCGGAACCCTGCGCAACCGGTCGCGGCTGGTCGTTGTTGTGGTCGCGGTGGCTGAAGCGGCGATTACCGCCACCCTCGCCGTTCTGATCGCCAAAACCACGGAATTCCTTGAAGAAGCGGCGCAACTGCGGATTGTTGGGCAGGTTGTTCATGCCGTCCGGATCGTCGGACTGATCGGAGCCGTCATCGGCCACCGGGCTGATCTTGGCCTTGACCTTGACGCTGACCACAGCCGGAGAAACGCGCTCGACGACGTCGGCGAAGCCCGGCACCTGCGGCGCCTCGACACGCACGGCATCGGCCAGAACGGGCCCTGTTCCAGTCGTCAGCGCACCGATGCCGATCGCGCCGGCAACGGCGATGGATGCGACGGCGGCCATCAGACGCTTGCGGGTGACGGAATATGAATTGGGGGCAATACTCATGGGGTCTCGTATCCTCTTTCAAATGGACGCCCTTGATCGGCATCCTCGGGAAAGAGAATTAGAGAGGCGAACATTACAGCGCTATTTCCGACGCATGAAATTTTGGTAATGTTTGGTGACGTTCGTGACCGTCAGTCGCGGCGCAAAATGGCGTCCAACGATGCCTGCTCTTCGGCGGACAGGGATTTTGTTGCCAGCGTGCGACGCGACCGCGCGGTCATCACAATGAAAATGCCGCCAACGAGCAGCAGGATGACCGGCGTACCCCACAGCAAGGCATTGCGCAGCTCGAAGCGCGGCTTCAGCAGGACGAACTCGCCGTAGCGCGACACGACATAGTCCATCACCTGCTGATCGGTATCGCCGGCAACGAGGCGCTGGCGCACAAGGATGCGCAGGTCGCGGGCCAGATCGGCGTCAGATTCGTCGATCGACTGGTTCTGGCAGACCATGCAGCGTAGGCCTTCGGATAGCGCCCGCGCCCTCGCCTCGAGCGCCGGATCGGCCAGCATCTCGTCTGGCTTCACCGCCTGTGCCGCGCCGGCGAAAAGCAGCGCCAGCAGCAGCACGATCGAGATCAGCGAAAGCCGTGCGCTCATGGCCGGCCCGCGGACGGCACGGCACTGGCCTGCTTGCGCCGGCGCGACGGTGCGCCGACACGCAGGCGCCTGTCCATCAGCGACATGGCCGCGCCTGCCATCATCACCAGGCCGCCGCCCCAGATCAGCGTCACCAGCGGCTTCCACCACAGGCGCACCACGACGGAGCCGTCTTTGCCCTCGTCGCCGAGCGAGATGTAGAGCTGGGAGAGGCCCATCGTCCTGATGCCCGACTCCGTCGTCGTCATCTGGCGCACCGGATAGAAACGCTTGGCGGAACTGATTTCGCCAATCGCGCTGCCGCTGACACCGATCAGTTCGAAGCGGCCGCGATCCTCGCTGTAGTTCGGACCCTGGGCAGGGTAAAGCCCGACGAAACGCAGCGCGTGGCCGGACAGTTCGACGGTTTCGCCGGCATGCATCGACAGGATTTTTTCCGTGCCAAAGCAAAGCGTGCCGACGATGCCGAGCGTGGTAAGGCCAAGGCCAAGATGCGCAAAGGCAGTGCCGAAGACCGAGCGCGGCAAGCCGAGCAGGCGCCTGACCACGTTCCCGGCAGCAACGTTGCCGAAGCCTGACTTGACCGCGAGATCGGTGAGYGCGCCAAGGATCAGCCAGACGGCGAGGCCGACGCCAAGTGCGGCGAACACAGAGGCGCCGTCGATGAACAGAGCAGTGACCAGCGTCGCCAGAAGGGCGGCGGCAAAGGCCACCATCAGGCGTTGGGCGACGGCGAAGACATCGCCGCGCTTCCAGGCCAGCAGCGGCCCGAACGGAACCATCACCAGCAGCGGCACCATCAGCGGGCCGAAGGTCAGGTTGAAGAACGGCGCGCCGACCGAGATCTTGTCGGCCGAGAAAGCCTCGACGGCGAGCGGATAGAGCGTGCCGACGAGCACGGTCGCGGTCGCCGTGGTCAGGAACAGATTGTTGAGGACGAGCGCACCTTCGCGCGAAATCGGGTGAAACAGGCCGCCGGCCGTCAACCGGGAGGCACGCAGCGCGAACAGCGCCAGCGAACCGCCGATGAACAGCGTCAGGATGCACAGGATGAAGACGCCGCGTGTCGGATCGGTGGCGAAGGCGTGGACGGAGGTCAGCACGYCCGAGCGGACCAGGAAGGTGCCGAGCAGCGACAGCGAAAAAGTCAGGATGGCGAGCAGCAGCGTCCAGATCTTAAGTGCCGAGCGCTTTTCCATGACGATGGCCGAATGCAGCAGCGCGGTGCCGGCCAACCACGGCATGAAGGAGGCGTTCTCGACCGGGTCCCAGAACCAGAAACCACCCCAGCCGAGCTCGTAGTAGGCCCAGTACGATCCCATGGCGATGCCGCCGGTCAGGAACATCCAGGCGACCAGCGTCCACGGCCGCACCCAGCGCGCCCAGGACGCGTCGATGCGCCCTTCGATGAGGGCGGCGACCGAGAAGGAAAAGCAGATCGAGAAGCCGACATAGCCGAGATAGAGAAACGGCGGGTGAATGGCGAGGCCGAGGTCCTGCAGGATCGGGTTGAGATCGCGGCCTTCGATCGGCGCCGGATTGAGCCGGATGAACGGGTTGGACGTCGCCAGGATGAACAGGAAGAAGGCGGCGCCGATGGCGCCTTGCACGGCAAGCACATTGGCGCGCAGCGTCGCCGGCAGGTTTGATCCGAAGGCGGCGACAAGCGCGCCGAAGAAGGTCAGGATCAGCACCCAGAGCAGCATCGAGCCTTCGTGATTGCCCCAGGTTCCGGTGATCTTGTAGATCAGCGGCTGCAGCGAATGCGAGTTTTCCCACACGCTCGCCACCGAGAAGTCGGAACTCGCATAGGCGCTCGCGAGCGCTACGAAGGACAGCGCCGTCAAGGCAAAGCCTGTCACCGCGACCGGACCGCCGACAGCCATCAGGCGCTGGTTGTTCAGGCGTGCGCCAAACAACGGCACGATGGTCTGCACCAGCGAAAGCGCAAACGCCAGGACCAGCGCGAAATGTCCGGTTTCAACCATGGTTGCGCCCAGACTTTTGTTTTGCCGCAGGTTCTTGCCGCAAAACCGTGGGATCCCTTTGCGGAACCTGCTTACTCACTCTTGCTCTCCTGCCAGACGCCCTTGGCCTTCAGGCCGTCGGCCACCTCCTTGGGCATGTAGCGCTCATCATGCTTGGCCAGCACGCTGTCGGCAACGAAGGTGCCGTCAGGGCCGAAACTGCCCTCGGTGATGACGCCCTGCTCTTCGCGGAAAAGGTCGGGCAGGATGCCGGTGTAGGTGACTTTGACCGATTTGTGCGTGTCGGTGACCGAAAAGGCGACCGTCGCCCCCTGCCCGCGCTGGATCGTGCCTTTTTCGACCAGTCCGCCCAGCCTGATGCGCTGGCCGGGCTGGACACTGGCGGTGGTGAGGTCGACCGGCATGTAGAAATAGGACGCCTTCTGGCCAAGCGCATAGAAGGTCAGCCCGGTGGCGGCGCCCAGGAAGGCCAGCCCGCCCGCGATCACCGACAATCGTTTCTGCTTGCGCGTCATGTCAGTCCTAYTCCGTCGCCGTCAGGCCAAGCGAGGCGGCAAAGGCGGTGAATTTCTTGGCTTCGTCACTGTCGGCTCCGAAGACGGCAATAGCGCGACCCAGCGCGTCACGCGCCTGGTCGGCCTTGCCGAGCACGACATACGAACGAACGAGCCGCATCCATCCTTCCGGGTCACGCGGATTCTGCCGCAGTTTGTCGTCGAGACCGGCGACCATGGTGTTGATCATGGCTTCCCTGTCGGCGGGAGACATGGAGGAAGCGGCGTCGACATCGCCGGCATTGGGGCCGTTGGTGGCGCCGCCGGAGGCGACTTCGGGGCTGCCGGATTTGGCCAGCGCCTGCTCAACCGCGCCGCGCCATGGCGAATCCGGCGGCAGCCTGCCCAGCATCGCCTGCCAGGACGCGACCGCCTCCTTGGCGCGGCCCTCCTGCGCCAGCGCCATGGCCAGGTAGAAGCTGGCTTTCGCATTGGCCGGATCGAGCTTCAGTGCGGCCTCAAAGGCATCCTGGGCATCGGCCGAGACAATGCCGCCTGCCGCATTGGCGATCGCCTCGCCAAGACCGGCCCGGCGGACCGCGCTGTCGCCGTCGAGGCGAATGGCGTTGCGATAGGCCGCCGCAGCATCGGAAAAGCGCTGCATGCGCAGATAGACGGGGGCGAGCACATCCCACCCCCTGCCATCGGATGGATTGGCGGCAAGATGGGCCTCGGCCCGCGCCACCAACTCGTCCACCGAACTGTCGGCCGGATTCTTGGCCAATCGTTCACTGAGCGGTTGCGACGGCAGGTCGGGAGACCCGAGCTGGCTGTAGAGCCCCCAGCTGACCAGCGGGACCGCCAGAACGGCCGCGGTCGCCACCAGCCTCGCCGCGACCGAGGCCTGCCTGACGGATGCCTTGCCGGCCGCTGCCGCATTGTCGAGGCGGAGGATGCGGCGCGCGATCTCGGCGCGCGCTTCAGTCGCTTCGGCCGGCTGGATCAAGCCACGCGCGGCGTCGCGGTCGAGTTCGGACAACTGATCGCGATAGACTTCCAGATCGTGATCGCCGGTCGACGACGCGCCGTTCGAGCTGGCGGCCAGCGGCAGCAGCACCGCCAGGCTCGCACCCAGCGTGAGAATTGCGGCTATGACCCAGAACAGCATGGTTCTTCCAATAAAGGCAGAGCCATGCCCTGCCAACAGATGCATCCTGCGACGCTTTGACGGCAGGCGCGCCGCATGTCCTTGATCGACATCAACCGGCCGGACATCAGCCGGATCCGGTTGATCGTCAGGTCAGCGGCGTCCAGCTACCGTCGGCGTTGCGGCAAGCGGTACCGCGCGCCGTGACGCCGGCTCCGCCGGCAAACACCGTCTGCGTGTACTGGCGGCAGTCCTGCGAACCGACGCGGTAGGGCTGGCCCGGAACCACCTCGCCATAGTGCGAAGCCTGGTCGCCCTTCCACGCCACCTTCTGGCCACTGGTCGTATATTCGAGCGCCTTGTATTCCGCCTCGAGCGCGCTGCGCTTCTCGGTCTCGCTCAGGCCGTTGCCGATCGAGCCGCCGACCAGGCCGCCGTCCATTGCCGAAATGATCGTCGTGGTGACCTTGCCGCTGGACGGAGGTGTCGAGGCCGGCGTCGGCGCAACCGAGGGGCCCTTGCCGCTCAGGGTGGTGCAGCCGGAAACGGCCAGCAATGCGGAAACAAGCGCGACGCGAATCTTCATGCCAACAACCGGTTTTCTTGAGTTGGAGCCTGTCATGGATGAGCCGGGGGCCGCGTCATCGAAGAAGTCGGCATGGCCATAGTATTGATATTTGTCGGAAATTTGGCCGCTGGGATCAATAGACATGCCGCCATAGTAAATACTGTTCGTCGATCTCGGATTGATTCGGAAAGGCATCATTGAAGGCTCCGCAATCGCACCACCGCCTTCAATCCCCCCATGCCGGACCGTTCGAGAGCCAGAACGCCTCCATACTCGTTGACGAGGTCGGCGACAATGGCCAGCCCCAGACCTGTTCCGGGCTTTGTCTCATCCAGGCGCCGTCCACGCTTCATCGCCTCGCGCGCCTTGTCCTCGGGAATGCCCGGGCCGTCATCCTCGATGCTGATCTCAAACAGGCTGGCCGCCTCGTCCTTGCCGGTCAAAGGCACGACCGATACCAACACCGCGCTCTTAGCCCATTTCATCGCGTTTTCGAGCAGATTGCCCAGCAATTCCTCAAGGTCTTCGCGCTCGCCGGCGAAGACGATGTCGGTCGCCGGCAGCGCCAGCGACAGGTTGGTCTGCGGGTTGAGTTTCTGCAAAACCCGCACCATGCGCTGCACCAATGGCGCCACCGGCGTGCGGTAGACGACGCTGTCGCGCTGCGCCGCGACACGGGCGCGCTGCAGATAGTGATCGACCTGCTTCTGCATGGAAGCGGCCTGTTCGGCAATCAACTGCCCCTTGGCGCCGCCAAGCGCCCGGCCCTCGTTGAGCAGCACCGCCAGCGGCGTCTTCAGCGAGTGGGCGAGATTGCCGACCTGGGTTCGCGACCGCTCGACGATACGCCTGTTGTTTTCGATCAACGCATTGGTTTCGTTGGCAAGCGGTTCGATCTCGGCCGGAAACTGGCCGTCGAGCCTGTGCGCCGTGCCCTCGCGCACCATGGCAAGTGCATTCCTGACCCGGCGCAGCGGCTGCAGGCCGAGCAGGATGGCGATCGCGTTGATCGCGATCATGCCGACACCGAACAGGCTGAGATAAGTTAGCAGGCGGCGCTGGAAGGTTGAGATTTCCTGTTCGAGTTCGCTCTGGTTGCCCATGACGCGGAAGCGCGCGGCGCGGTTCTTGGAGTCGAGAACGAATTCGCTCTCGAACACTTCGAGTTGCTCCCCGTTGATGCCTTCGGTCGCATAGCTGCGCTGGAAACTGGAATTGAAGGGCACATCGGCGACATCGGGCGATGGGATCGTCTTGGTCATCGACGACGAGTGAAGATCTCCGTGCACGCCTTCCGAAGCAGGCTCCACCGACCAGTACCAGCCCGAATTCGGCTCCGAGAACCGCAGGTCACCGAGATCGGGAGCACCGGTGAGCGCACCGTTATCGGAAATGCCGATGGAGCCGATCAGGTTGAACAGATGCGCCGAAAGCAGGCTGTCGAAGCCGCGCTCGCTGGCCTGGCGATAGAGCGTGGTGATCAGGGTGAAGATGATGACAAGGGTCACGATCGCCCACACCGTGGAAAAGGCGATCACACGGAAGGTCAGCGAACGCGGCCACAAACGCAGCGAAAGCGGCGTCCTTGCGGTTTGTTTGAGCGGTTCCGAGTTACGCCTCCGGCTCACGCATGCGGTAGCCCATGCCGCGCACGGTTTCGATCATGTCGATGCCCATCTTCTTGCGCAGTCGCCCGACAAAGACCTCGATGGTGTTGGAATCGCGGTCGAAATCCTGGTCGTAGAGATGTTCGACCAGTTCGGTCCGCGAGACCACCTCGCCCATATGATGCATCAGATAGGCAAGCAGGCGAAACTCGTGCGAGGTCAGTTTCAGCGGCACGCCGTCGACATCGGCCTTCGACGCCTTGGTGTCGAGGCGTAGCGGCCCGCAGGTCAGTTCGGACGAGGCATGGCCGGCGGCGCGCCGGATCAGGGCCCTGAGCCTCGCCAGCACCTCCTCGATGTGGAACGGCTTGGTGACATAGTCGTCGGCGCCGGCGTCGATGCCGGAGACCTTGTCGCTCCAGCGATCGCGCGCCGTCAGGATCAGCACCGGCATCTTGCGGCCGCCGCGACGCCACCGCTCGACCACGCTGATGCCATCCATCTGCGGCAGGCCGATGTCGAGCACGACGGCATCGTAGGGCTCGGTGTCGCCGAGGAAATGCCCCTCCTCGCCATCGAAGGCGCGGTCGACGACATAGCCGGCATCGACCAGCGCGTCCGATATCTGCCGGTTGAGATCCTTGTCATCCTCGACGACGAGTACGCGCATGCGAAAATCGATACCTGTTGATGAGCTGGGGGCAGATATAGGCCGATTCCGGCGGCCTGGGAAACGAAGGCCTGTAAGATGAAAGATTGGTCAGTTCTGCGGCACGACGATTTCGGAGCGGCGCGGACGCTGCCCGTCCTTGCCCGGGACGAGCACGACGATGACGCAGACCGGCTGGCCGCCGCGGGTCGATTGCGAGGCCTTGGCCAGCGTTCCGCCATTCTGCGCGGCCACCTGCTGGCCGATGGCGTAGCAATCGGAAGCCGCCAAAACGATCGGGCCGCCCTGGTCAGGCGTGATGACCGGTGTCGCCATCGCCTGCGACGCAAACAGCCCGGCAGCACAGAGCGCCAGTGTCGCGGTTCGGAAGTGGGAGCGAAGCGTTTTCATGGCTGGCGTTGTAACGCATCGGTGCTGAACGTGAAATGAACAGTGAACGCCACCAAGACCATGCCCGCTACCCCTGAAACGCGAGTCGACCGATCGAATTTCGCCGCCCACCCGACGAAATCCCGGAAGTGTCAGTCTAGACCCCGTTTGGACCATATTGAAAGCGCATCAGTCACTATCCTGCGTTATGGCGCGAAAACGCAGCAAACCATGATGCACGAGCAGGTCCTCGTCATAGCGGGCCTCGGCGAATTCCAGCACGAGGCGTGTCTGTCCACGCGGGCCGATGATCAGCACCGCGTCGGCGAGGCGCGCCTTGATGCTGTCCATGATGGCACGCGTTTCGGCCTCGCCATGGGTTTTCGACCAGACGTGCAGCGTGACCAACTGGTCGGCATCGTTCTGGACCCCGGTATCCCAGTCGAAGGCGCTGGTCTGGCCGCAGGTTACGTGGGGAAAGGCGGCGTTGTCGGCCGCGTGTTCGAGCAGCCCGGCGCCGCCCAGCAGCGCCGACAGCGATGCATCGCTCCTCAATCTCTGGAACAAGGCCTGCTGCAAGTCGCCGGACGCGGTCATCGTTTTCCTTCATCGTAGCGGCTTGCCGATCATGTGCCGGGATCGCCTCCAAGGGTATCCGGATTCTGCCCGGCTTGCCAATCACCGGACGCCGCGCAACCTAACCACGAAACTGCGCAGCGCAAGCACCAGCACCGTGATGATGATCAGAATCACGGAAAGCGCGGCGATCGCCGGATCGATGTTGTCGCGCAGCCCCATCCACATCAKCCTGGGCAGCGTGATGGCGTTGACCGAGGTGATGAACAGCGTGACGCCGATCTCTTCCCAGGACAGCACGAAGGACAAAAGTGCCGCGGTGATGATGCCGAACTTGATGTTGGGCATGATGATGCGGGTGGCTCGCTCCCATACCGACGCGCCAAGGCCGCGCGCGGCGAGGTCGATGCGCCGGTCGAGCTGGCTGAGCGAGACCAGCATCAGCACGGTGGCGAAGGGCACCGTCATCACCGAATGGGCCATGGCAACGCCAAGCCACGTGTCGTAGCCGAAGAGCGAGCTGAAGCCRGAGATCGAGGTGAGCAGGAAGTAGAGCGTGATGGCCGAGACCACCGGCGGCACGACCATGGGCAGCAGCACGAAGCCGACGAGCGCCGCGGTGAAACGCGGCTGGAACATCCACACGCCGAGGCTGAAGCACAGCGCCAGCACGGTGGAAAAGGCGCTGCTGACGATGCCGATGCGGATGCTGAGCAGGATCGAATCGATCCAGCGCGGATCCTCGATCAGCGCCCTGTAGTGGCGCAGCGACAGTTCGCCTGATGGCATGGCCAGCATGCGGCTCGGCGTCAGCGACACCGGGATGACGGCGAGCAAGGGCATCAGCAGGAACAGCGCCACGAAGGCCGCGATGATCAGGGAGACGGGACCGGGGCGATAAGTCGGCATCAGATCAATTGCTTCGGTCTGACATAACGGAACAAGAGCGCCATCAGCGCGCCGACGAACAGCACCAGCACGACGCTGATCGCCGCGCCCAGCCCCCAGTCCGGGCTCTGGAATATCCTCAGATAGATCAGCTCGGCGACCATGACGCTGCGACCGCCGCCGAGGATCGCCGGCGTCACGAAGAAGCCCAGCGAAAACACGAAGACGATGAGGGCCGCGCCGATGATGCCGGAGCGGGTCATGGGCACGAAGACCGACCAGAAGGTGCGCATGCGGCTGGAGCCGAGCCCGCGCGCTGCCAACAGCACGCGGTCGTCGAGGCTGCGCATGGCAGACGCCAGCGGAAAGACGGCGAAAGGAATGAGAAAATGCGTCATGCCAACGATGACGCCGAATTCGTTGCGCACCAGCGCCAGCGGTTCGGAAATGAAGCCGATCGCCTGCAGCCAGGTGTTGATCAGGCCGCGATTGGACAGTAGCGCCACCCAGCCGAAGGCGCGGGTCAGCACCGAGATCCAGAACGGAACGAGAATGCAGAACTCGGCAACCAGGCGCTGAGCCGGGGTTCCGCGCACCCAGACGACGGTGATGGCATAGGCAGCGGCCACCGAGACCACGGTGACGACCGCCGCGATGCGCAGCGTGCGGATGAACACCGACTGCACCAGATCGTCGGTGAGCAGCGCCTCATACTGGCCGAGCCCCGGCGTCGGCAGCGTAAAGCTCCATTTGACGACGCCGAGGAACGGCCAGGCATAGGCCAGGACAAGAAACAGGAGCAGCGGCGCCATCAACAGCGCCGCGCCCATCCTGTCGGAGAGATATGCTCTCATGTCGACCCGATAATCCCTGCCTCGGTCAGGCGGAGATGATCTTGGTGTATTCGTCGAGCGCTGGCCCGTAGTTCTTGGCGTACCAGTCCATATCGAGCGCGATCTGCTTCTTCATGTTCTCGGGGTCGACCGGGTTGATCCGCTTCTTGTCGGCAGGGATCAGCGCGTCGGCGGCCGGGTTTGCTGGGCCCTGGCCGAGCTTGTCGAACATGACCAGCTGCTTTTGCGGGTCCTGGGCGCTGGCGATGAACTTCATGGCCGCTTCCTTGCCGCCGGGATTGCCCTTGAGCACGGCGAGCGCGCCGGGCGAGATCAGCCCCTGGTCCCAGATGAACTTGATCTTGCCGCCGGAATCCTGCTCGATCAGGGAAGCGCGGGTCGACCAGACGATCGCCATCGAGGCCTCGCCATTGAGCAGCACGCTCTGGCTCTCGGCACCGCCGCCCCAATAGGCAACGACGTTCTCCTTGAAGGCGGCGATCTTGTCGTGCGCGCGCTTCAGGTCGAGCGGGTAGAGCGAGGCGGGCGCGATGCCGTCGGCCAGAAGGGCTGCCTCCCAGCTCGACACGCCCCATTTGTAGAGCGAGCGCTTGCCGGGGAATTTTTTCACGTCGAAGAAATCGGCCATGCCGGTCGGGGCGTCCTTGCCGTATTTCTCGGAATCATAGGCGATGACATAGGAGAAGAAATAGGTCGAAGCGGCAAAGTCCCAGCCGAATCCGGGCCGCATCTTCTTCTTGTCGACGATGTTGTAGTCGATCGGCTCGAGCATGCCTTGCGCGCCGAGCGTGATGGCCGAGAACGGGTCGACGTCGACGAGGTCCCAGGTCGGCGCGCCGCTCTTGAACTGCGCGGCGATCGCGCCTTCGGTCGGGCCGGAGCCGTCCATCTTGACGGTTATGCCGGTGTCCTTGGTGAAGGCCTGGCCATAGGCGGCATCATAGGCGGTGATGGCGTCGCCGCCCCAGTTGACCAGCACCAGTTCCTTCGCAGCGGCGAAGGCTCCGGTCGAGCGCAACAGCATCGGCGTGCCGGCCAGCACGATTGCCGCCAGCTGTGCGAATTGCCGGCGCGAAATCTCGCCGCGCCCTGCCCTTGCGGACAGGCTCTCGATGGCTTGTTTCTTGGTGTCATTTGTCATGTCAGTTCCCCTTTTTTGTCGTTGATAGTACCGGAAAGCGGTGGCGCCGATATCTCGCCACACCGTTCGTCATTGTCCTCCATGCGGAAGGAGGAAACCCTTTTCCGCAGGCCAGGTGAGCCAGACGGAGTTGCCCTTGCTCAAGGCGGCGGCAGCTATCTCGTTGGGCACCGAGACCGTGACCTTCGCGCCTTGCCGCGTCGTCAGGTCAAGCCGCGTTGCCGCGCCAAGATAGGTGGAGTTGGTCGCGGTCGCGGCGATGCCGTTCTCGCCCGCCGCCGCCTCGCCTGATATCGACATGTATTCGGGCCGGATCGCCAGGATTGCATCGCCGCGCACCGTCTCAGCCTTGCAGCGCATGGAGACCGCGCGGTCTTCGCAGAGGCCGGTCGAGCCATTGTCGGCCGGGCGCACCCCCTTCAGCGGCAGCATGTTGATCTCGCCGAGGAACTCGGCGACGAAGCGGTTGTCCGGCCTGTCGTAGACGTCGTCGGGTGCTCCGACCTGCAGCAGTTTGCCATGATTGAAGATGGCGACGCGCGACGACAGCGCCAGCGCCTCGCTCTGGTCGTGGGTGACGAAGACGAAGGTGGTGCCGGTCTCCTGGTGCAGCCGCTTCATCTCGGCCTGCATCTGGCCGCGCAGGCCCTTGTCGAGCGCGGAAAACGGCTCGTCGAGCAACAGCACGCCCGGCTCGAACACCAGCGCGCGGGCGAGCGCGACGCGCTGCTGCTGACCGCCTGAAAGTTGCGCCGGTAGCTTCTTCTCGTGGCCCTTGAGGCCCACGCGCTCGATCATCTCGCCGACTCGGCGCTTGATGTCGGCCGCCGATTTCTTGCGCACCTTGAGTGGGAAGGCGATGTTGGCTTCCACGCTCATATGCGGGAACAGCGCATAGCCCTGGAACACCATGCCGGCCGCGCGCTGTTCGGCCGGTCGGTCGGTGATGTCGACGCCGTCGCTGAACAGCCGGCCCTCGGTCGGTTGCACGAAGCCGGCCAGGATCATCAGGAAGGTGGTCTTGCCCGAACCAGACGGCCCGAGCAGGGTAAGGAACTCGCCACGGCCAATATCGAGCGTCAGATTGTCCAGCGCACGGAACGAGCCAAAGCTCTTGCCGATTCCGATTGCCTTGATCTCTGCGGCCCGGCCGGGTTGCTGCATCCTGCCTGTTTCCTCAATTCCAAAAAGAAATCGTAGGGCAGCGTGCGGCCTCACCGCAACCAAATAGTTTTCGCCGGATCGGCAAATTCCATTCATCTGTCCAATCGGTGGCGCCCGTGGTCGGCCATGACCTTGGCAATGCTCTCCGCGAGTTTCGATCGCAGCCATCCGGCAAACGCGTCAAGCACCGGATGCGTCGCCTTGGCGTGTTCTGAGACGAGGAAGTAGGAGCGCGGCGATTTGATCGCGATGTCGAAGGGACGCACGAGCCTGCCTTCGGCCAGGGCCTTGCCGCTGGTCAGTTCGTCGCCCATGGCCATTCCCTGGCCGGCGATCGCGGCCGAGAAGACGAGATTCATGTCGGAAAAGAAGATACCGCCTTCCGGGTCGGGGTTCTCGACCTTGGATAGAGCCAGCCAGCGCGCCCAATCCTCGGTGTCGCCGAGATGCAGGAGCGTGGCGCGCAGCACATCGGCGGGCTTGGAGAATCCGCCGACCTTGTTGAGGAGCATCGGACTGCAGAGCGGCGTAAAGGAAATCTCGCACAACAGTTCGGCGGCCCGGTTCGGCCAATTGCCAACGCCAAAGGCGATGAAGGCGTCCGCGTCGGCATTGCTGACGTCATCCAGCCGACGCGGCGTCAGGATGCGCAGCGCGACATCGGGGTACATCTGCCTGAACTCGCCGATATGGGTGCACAGGAACAGCGAGGCGAAGCCCGGCGTGCAGCTGATGCTGAACGAGCCGCCGACGCCTGTGCCGGCATGGCGCGTCACCGCATCGCCCAGCACGGTCAACGCTTTGCGCACGTCGCTGGCATAGCGCTGGCCACGCGGCGTCAGCGCCACGCCCTTGCCGATGCGTTCGAGCAGATCGAAGCCAAGGTCGCGTTCAAGCAGGCGAAGCTGATGGCTGACCGCGCTGCGGGTCAGATGCAACTCGTCGGCGGCGCGCCAGACGCTGCCATGACGAGCGAAGCTGTCGAGCGCACGCAGCGCCTGGGTGGATGGTATGCGCAAGAGGCCTCAGGTGAACCGAATTTGCATGAGCCGGGAAAACATATCACTTTCTAGCGAACCGCTTCACTGCTTTCTTCTCGTCTCATGGAGGAACCCGTGGCCACCTCGGCGCAAACAACCGCCCTTGCCTGTCTCGACGACATCCAGCCGTTGCTGTCGGCGTGGACGCGGACCATTTTCGACTTCGGCGAGACCGCATGGCGCGAGTATCAATCTGCCGCCTGGTACGTGGAGCGGCTGAGGCGCGAAGGCTTTTCCGTCGAAGAAGGTTCCGGCGGCATGCCCACCGCCTTCTGTGCCCATTGGACCAACGGTCCCGGCCCGACCATCGGCATGTACGCCGAATACGACGCGGTGCCGGGCAATTGCCAGGATGCCGCCACCGTCAAGCGTCCGCGCCCAGGCCTCTCCGAACATGCCGGGGGTCATACCGACCCGCATTCCGGGCTGGGCATTTCGGGCCTTGGCGGGCTGCTGGCGACCAAGGCGGCGATGCAGCGCCACGGCATTCCAGGCACGCTGCGCTTCACCGGCGAGCCGGCGGAAAAGGTGCGCGGGTCAAAGCCGATCCATGCCGCCAAGGGCTATTATGACGGCCTTGCCGGCATGATCTCCTTCCATCCGTTCTACATGCTGCCGCTCTGCAACACGGCGCGCTGGGACACGCATTGCGGCGCAGCTTACGCGATGATCTATCGCTTCATCTGCGACCAACCGGAGCGCTGGGCGCGGGCGGCGGGCGACGCGGCACCCATTCCGCAGGCGCATTCGGCGGTGCGCGCGCCCGGCGCCAACGACGCGCTCATGATGATGTACATGGCGTCCAAGGCGCTGCGCGATTCCATGCTGCCGCACCAGGGCGGCTGGTCGATCAGCGAGGCGATCCTCACCGCCGGCCAGGCGACCGCCGACAACCTGCCGGCCGAGCTGGCCGAAATCCAGTACATGATCCGCGTGCCGACGCTGGCGATGGCCGAACAGGTCACCGCCGTGCTCGACCGGAATGCCGAGGCCGCTGCCGCCGTGAGCGGCTGCCGCCACGAGCGGCATTGGGTGTCGAAGTCGCGGCCCGGGCTGGCCAATCACGCCATGGCCGAAATCGCCTATGAATCGCTGTCGACCGTCGGGCCGCCGCGCTGGGACGAGGACGCCAAGGCAATCGCGCGCGACATGCAGGTCAATGCCGGGCGCATGGCGAGCGACGAGCCGTTCATCGAAGAACTTGAGCGCCTGATCGAGCCGCAGGCGGCGGAAGCGATCCTGCGCCGCGATCTACCGCCCTCGCAGGTGAATTCGACCTCCGACGATTACACCGACATGAGCTGGCATGCGCCGACGGCGCGCTTCTATGTCGCCCGCCCGGCGCTGCGCTCGGAAACCGGCTACCCCTATCCGTCATGGGTGATGAACGCTCTGGGCGGCATTCCCGCCACCATCGACCCGATGGTCACCTGCGCATCGAAGACCATCGCGCTCGCCGCCCTTCGGCTGCTGGAAGACCAGGCCGCCCGCGATTCGGCGATGAATGAATTCGTCGCCCGCACCGGCGGAGGAATCGGAGGCTCGAACTGGATCGCGCCGCTCTGCGACTACGAACCGCCGATTGGATTTCGGTGGCCGGAGTATGTCACCACCCCGCGCGGACGAGACTGGTGGATACCGGGCAACCAGCCCAAGTCAAACGCATGATCAAGCACGAGGAGAACCCCATGACCGTTCATGACCGCATCGTCGCCGAGCCGTTTTCGCTGCAGCGCCGCAACCCGGCCGGCGGCACCAAGCCTCTGACCGCCTGGGGCTTTGCCAACGAGACCGATGTCTTGACCGACGTGCTGCTTGGTTCGCCCAATTTCCTGCGCCACCTGTCGACCAGCTCGCTGTCGCGCAAGCATCTGCGCGAGGCGCCTTGCAACGTCCAGATCGCGCAGGCGCAGCACAAGGACCTCGTCGCCGCCTATGAGCATTTCGGCGTCAACATCCACTGGCACGAGCCGACGCCGGAACTGCCGATGCAGGTCTATTCCCGCGATTCCAGTGTTATGACGCCTTACGGCGCCTTCATCACCGCAATGGCCAACTGGTGGCGGCGCGGCGAGAACTACGCGGCGATCCGCACCTACGAAAAACTCGGCATCCCAATCTACGACATGGTCACGGCGGGCACGTTCGAGGGTGGCGACTTCAACGTCATCGAAGAGGGCGTCGTATTGATCGGCTGCGGCGGCGCCCGCACGCAGGAAGAAGGCGCGCGGCAGGTGCAGGCCTGGTTCGACAAGGAAGGCTGGGAAACCCGCATCGCTTTCATCGACGAGTACTATGTCCATATCGACCTGATGGTGGTGCCAATCGCCGAGAAACTGACGGCCGTCTGCCTCGCCTGCACCGAACCCGGCATCGTCGACTGGCTGAAGGGCAAGGGCCACGAGATTATCGACGTGCCGTTCCAGGATACGATGGCGCTCGGCTGCAACTTCATGTCGCTGGGCAAGGACCGGGTGATCGCGCCGACCTCCAGCCAGTCGCTGATCGGCCAGCTCAAGGCACGCGGTTTCGAGGTCGCGGCGGTCGACATGAGCGAGATCTCGAAGACCGGCGGCGGCATCCACTGCATGGCGCAAGCGCTGAAGCGCGAACCGTCCTGAGGAGTGGAATAGCGCTGCGCTGCTTCGTTCACATTCGCTCACGATCGGCATCCAGCCGGCCGAGGGTGCAAGGTTGGGCGTGAAAACCGGCTGAGATTGCCGGCTGGCAGAAGCATGTGCCCAAGCCAATGCGATCACTACATCGGCTGCGGACGCCCACTTGGGCGCCGCAACGCTGGCCAATGCGAAACTTGCACGATATCTAATATAAGCGCACAGTTAAGATGTTTTTTGGGGAGGGGGACGGCTCATCTGCAAATCGGGAGGAAACCATGAACACCATGAGCCTCACCACGCTTGAACGCGGCAAAACGACAATCGACGCCGCTGCCTTGGAAGCATTTTCAGCACTCTTGCGCGGCACAGTGCTGAGCGAAGGCGATGCCGCTTACGACGAAGCACGGACTGTCTGGAATGCCACGGTCGACCGACGGCCTGGGCTGATCGTGTGCTGCGTGGGCGCTTCCGACRTCATCAGTGCCGTGAATTTCGCCAGGGAGAACAGACTTCTCGTCTCCGTGCGCGGCGGCGGCCACAACATTGCCGGAAGTGCGGTCTGCGATGGTGGCCTGGTGATTGATCTGTCGTTGATGAAGTCGGTGCGGGTCGATGTCGCTGCGCGGCGGGCATGGGTCGGGCCGGGCGCGACGCTTGCCGATGTCGACAAGGAAACGCAGGCCTTCGGCCTGGTGGTGCCGACCGGCATCAACTCGACCACCGGCATATCCGGCCTGACACTGGGCGGCGGCTTCGGCTGGATAACCCGCAAATTCGGCCTGACCATCGACAATCTTGCCTCTGCCGATGTGGTCACCGCCGACGGCAAACTGCTCCGGGCCAGCCAGACCGAAAATCCGGACTTGTTCTGGGCGCTGCGAGGCGGCGGCGGCAATTTCGGCGTCGTCACGGCATTCGAGTTCCAGCTCCATGAGCTTGGACCGCAGGTGCTGGCGGGGCTTGTCGTCCATCCCTTCGCCGATGCCGAAAAGGTACTGCAGGAGTATCGCAAGGCGCTCGAAACCGCTCCTGACGAGTTGACCTGCTGGGTGGTCATGCGGCAGGCGCCGCCGCTGCCCTTCCTGCCGGCCGAATGGCATGGCAAGGAGGTGCTGGTTCTGGCCATGTGCTATTGCGGCGACATCGCCGCAGGCGAAAAGGCGACGCATAAGCTTCGAGCCATCGGCACGCCGATTGCCGATGTCGTCGGCCCCAGCCCGTTCACCGGCTGGCAGCAAGCATTCGACCCGCTACTTGCGCCCGGCGCCCGCAACTACTGGAAGAGCCATGACTTCACCGAGTTTTCCGAGGAGGCGGCTGCGGTCGTCACGGGGGCAATAGCCAAGCTGCCGGGACCCGAATGCGAGATATTTGTCGGCCATGTCGGCGGCGCGGCAGGTCGCGTCAAGGCGGATGCTACGGCGTTTCCACAGCGCAGTTCGCATTTCGTCATGAACGTTCACGCCCGCTGGCGCGAACCGGCGATGGACAAGGCCTGCACCGACTGGGCTCGTGCGATCTACGAGGCGGCCAAGCCTTATGCGGCCGGCACCGTCTATGTGAACTTCATGCCGGAGGACGAGGTTGACCGGGTCGAAGCGGCCTATGGTGGCAACCATCGGCGGCTTCTGGAAATCAAGCAGCGCTACGACCCACTGAACCTGTTCCGCATGAACCAGAATTTGCGCCCGAAAGAGAACCTGCGGGCCGCTTGAAGCGTTCTATCGCTGATCGCTTTGACGTCGAGCCAGACGCTGACCTGCCAGTTCGAGGCACACCGTTTCGAACTGGCGATTGTCGACGTGAGCGAGATCTCAAAGACCGGCGGCGGCATCCACTGCATGGCGCAGGCGCTGAAGCACGAGCCGGCCTGAGGCGGCAGCGGTTGGCTGGGCGCCAACTATCCCGCGTTGACTGACAAAATCGGCGCGCGGCTTTACGCTGCGCCCGTCATCTCAGCGTATCGTCTGAGCCCCATCCCGGCAAAAAAGATGACCATCAGGATGGTGAAGGCGATGAGCAGGCCGACGCGGAAGAACTTCGCTAGCGGCGAGATCTTGACGTTTGCAAGCTGCTTGAACGGAACGCCCCTCGGTTTCGTCGCCGCCAGGCCAAGCCAGAAAATGCAGGTGATGACAAAGAGCACACCAATATAAGAATCCATCCAGTCCGGCACTCTCATAAACCCGAAATTGAACGCGAATGCTCGGCTCACGGAC
>NZ_JBFULQ010000043.1:0-21335 GCF_054049815.1 Mesorhizobium sp. P5_C1
AAGCACCACCATGGTGATGACTTCGAGCTCATAGCCCTGAGCGATCGACGGCCGCGTCGATCCGAGCCGCGAGGTGATCAGCACCGAGGCGATGCCCGACATCAGCCCGGTCAGGCAAAACAAGATGAACTTGATCCGGCCGACGCGCACGCCGGAAAACTGCGCCGCGACCGGATTGTTGCCGATGGCAAAGACGCGGCGGCCGAAACTCGTCCGGTGCAGCACGAGCCAGTAGACGATAGCCGCGATGAGGAAGAGCACCAGCTCGAACGACGCCACCCACCACACATAGCCCTGACCGAAGAAGACAAAGCTTTCAGGGTAACCCTTGTAGGCCTGGTCGCCGAGGATGATGAAGGCGATACCGCGAAACAGGCTCATCGTGCCGATGGTGACGACGATCGACGGCAATCCCAGCCTTGTGACCAGCAGGCCATTGAAGGCGCCGCAGCCGAGCCCGACGACGATGCCGATCAGCACCAGCACCGGTGTGCCGGCGCCGGCCTGCACCGCCATGCCCATCATGGTCGACGCCAGCGCAATGATGGCGGCGACCGACAGGTCGATCTCGCCGGAAATGATCAGCAGCGCCATGGCGAAGGCGATCAGACCCTTCTCGGTGAAGTTGAAGGTGAGATCCGACAGCGAATAGGGATCAAGGAAATAGGGCGAGGCGAAGCTGTTGATGGCGAAGATGGCGACGGCCACCACAACCAGCAGCGCTTCCCAGGAGAAGATCGCCGAGCTCAGCGGCTTGTCGAGCCGGTCGGGAATGTGGCGCGGGGCAGGGATTTCGGTCATGCCGCCTCCACTTTTCTGAGGATGATGCGGCCCTGCTGGCGTTCGCTGCGCGCATTGAGCACGACGGCAAGGATGATGGCACTGCCCGAAATCGCCATTTGCCAGAAGGGCGAGATGTTGATGACCGGCAGCGCGTTGGAGATGATGCCGAGAAACAACGCGCCGAGCACCGCGCCGCCGACCGAGCCGATGCCGCCGGCGATCGAAATGCCGCCGATGACGCAGGCGGCTATGATGTTGAGCTCATAACCGTTGGCGACTTCGACCGAGGCGATCACGTAGCGTGATATCCAGAGGTAGCCGGAAAGGCCGCCGATCATGCCGGAGATGCAGAAGACGATGAATTTCGTCCGGCCGACATCGATGCCGGCATAGACCGATGCCGTCGGGTTGACGCCGATGGCGTAGATCGAGCGGCCGAGCGCCGTGCGCGTCATCAAGACGAAGAACAACGCGATCACCAGGATGGCGATCCACGATAGCACCGGAATACCGAGGAAGGCGGCACGCTGAAAGCCGATGAAGTCGGGGCTCATCTTGTCGGCATTGACCCAGGCGCCGCCGGACAGGACGAAAGTGGCGCCGCGATAGATGGTCAGCGTGCCCAATGTCACCACGATCGAGGGGATGTTCAGCCGCCAGACCAGCAGGCCGTTGATGGCGCCGAGCACCAGACCGACGGCCAGTGCAATGACGATCAGCAGCGGGATCGGGATTGCCGGGTGCGCTGCGTTCAGCATCGCCACCACCATACCGGTGAAGCAGAGGTTGGACGCCATCGACAGATCGATCGACCGGGTCAGGATCACCACCATCTGGCCGAGCGCCAGGATCATCAGGATCGAGGTGTCGTTGAACACCTGGCGCAGATTGCCGGGATCGGCGAAGGCCGGGAAGCGTGTCGAGATCAGTCCGATCAGCACGATGATTGCTGCGAGCAGCCAGATTTCGCGGTATTTGAGAAAGGCTTTCATGCCGCGATCCCCGCTGCCGTCCTGACCAGCGTCTCGGCGTCCAGTTCCTTGTTGTCGTAGACGGCTGCGACGAGGCCCTCGCGCATGACAACGACGCGGTCGGACATGCCGAGGATTTCGGGCAATTCGGACGACACCATGATCACTGACAGGCCTTGCGCCACCAGCTCGGCCATGAAGCCGTGCACGGCGGCCTTGGAGCCGATGTCGATGCCCTTGGTCGGCTCGTCAAGGATGATCACCTTGGGCGCGGTCGCCAGCCATTTGGCGATGACGATCTTCTGCTGGTTGCCGCCTGACAGGGTGCCGACATCCTGGCTGAGCGAGGAGGCGCGCAGGTCGAGCCGCTCGGTGTAGGAGCGGGCGAGCGCGAACTCCTCCGACAGCCGCAGCAGGCCGGATTTCGAGGTGCGCTTGAGCGAAGGCAGCGAGACGTTCTGGAAGATCGGCAGGCCGATCACCACGCCTTGCTTGCCGCGCTCCTCCGGCACGTAGACGATGCCGGCATCGATCGAATCCGCCGCCGATTTCGGCGCGATCGTCTTGCCTTCCAGGGTGATCGTGCCGCCTGTGGTGCGGGTGATGCCGGAGATCGCCTGCATCACCTCGCTGCGCCCGGCGCCGACAAGGCCATAGAAGCCGAGGATCTCGCCCCTGTGCAATTCGAAGCCGATGTCGTTGAATTCGGTTGGGTGCGACAAGCCGGAAACGGAAAGCACCGGCGCGCCGATCTCGGCCTTGCGCTGCGGAAAGATGTGGTCGACGGAGCGACCGACCATCATGCGCACGATCTGGCTCTGGCCGGCATCCTTGATCAACCCTTCACCAACCATCTCGCCATCGCGAAACACCGTGTAGCGGTCGGCGATGCGGTAGATCTCGTCGAACTTGTGGCTGATGAACAGGATCGCCTTGCCTTCGCTCTTGAGGAACTCGATGAGCAGGAAAAGCTCCTCGATCTCCTTCATCGAAAGCGCGGCCGTCGGCTCGTCCATGATGACGATCTGGGCGTCGATCGACATCGCGCGGGCGACGGCGACGAGATGCTTGTTGGCGATGCCGAGGTCCTTCAGCCTTGTATCGGCGTCGATATGGCCGGCGTGCATTGTATCGAGCACTTCGCGCGCATTTTTGCGCATCGTGCGCCAATCGATAGTGCCCAAGCGCGTGCGCGGCGCGTGGCCGAGAAAGATGTTTTCAGCCACTGTCAGGTCGTCGAACAGCACGGTTTCCTGATGGATGGCGGTGACGCCATAGCCGAAGGCGGCATGCGCGCTGGRCAGAGTGACGGCCTGGCCGTCAATGCTGATGGTTCCAGTATCGGGCTGGTAGATACCGGTCATGATCTTGACCAGCGTCGACTTGCCGGCGCCGTTTTCGCCGATCAGCGCCGTCACCTGGCCCGGATAGAGCGACAGGCTGACATCGTGCAATGCGCGCACGCCGGGAAAGCTCTTGGAGACGCCGGACAGCGTCAGGCGAGGGGTTGCGTCACCCACCCCCTTGTGGGGAAGGTCGCGAACAATTTGAGCGGGGTGGGTGTTGTCTAGCATATCAAGGTCCTGGTGTGTGGAGATGTCGCCACCCCCACCCCGTCTCGCCGATTTTGCTGCGCAAAGCCGGCTCGCCGACCCTCCCCACAAGGGGGAGGGTGCAAGCGTCCGAGATCAATAGATCTTGGAGAACTTCTCGATGTTGCTCTTGTCGAACTGGAAGGGCGGAGCCATCGCAGCCGAGTTGGTGTCGTCGAGCGTGACCTTGCCGACGCGGCCGATCGACAGCGTGGCGCCAGGCTTGGCCTCTTCCTTCTTCACCGCCAGATCATGGGCGAGGTAGACGGCCGAATAGCCGAGGTCGATCGGGTTCCACAGCGCAACCGCCTGCGAGGCGCCGTTGTCGATGAACTTCTTGAACTCGGACGGCAGCGCGAGACCGGTGACATTGACCTTGCCGATCAGGTTCTCGTCGGTGACCACCTGGGCGGCGGCAACAACACCGACGGTGGTCGGTGCGATGATCGCCTTGAGGTTCGGGTAGGACTTCAGCAGGCCCTTGGCTTCGTCCGTGCTCTTGGCCGAATCGTCATCGCCATAGACGGTGGCGACGAGTTTGATCTTGGGGAACTTCTCCGGCAGGATTTTCTTGGCCGCGTCGATCCAGGCGTTCTGGTTGGTCGCGGTGGAAGACGCCGACAGGATGGCGACGTCGCCGCCTTCCGGCAGATAGTCGGCGGCAAGCTTGATGATGGTCTCGCCGATCAGTCCGGTGTCGGACGGGTTGAGGTGAAGCTGGCGGCCTTCCTTGGCGACGCCCGAATCCCAGGAGATGACGGTGATGCCGCGCTCCATGGCCTTCTTCAGCACCGGCACCAGCGCGTCGGCGTCATTGGCCGAAATGGCGATGGCGTTGACCTTCTGGGCGATCAGCGAATTGACCACTTCGATCTGGGCCTCGGCGGTCGCCTTGGTCGGGCCGGTGTAGATGATGTCGACACCGCCGAGTTCCTTGGCCGCCTCTTCGGCGCCCTTGTTGGCGGCATCGAAGAAGCCGTTGCCGAGCGACTTCACCACCAGCGCGATCTTGACGTTTTCCGCGTAGGCTGCATTCACGAACATGGCGGCCGAGAATGCCGCCGTCACCATCAATTTCTTCAAAAAGCTCATCGAATATCCTCCCTTGAGCGTTGCATTCCATCGCCGCTGCGGGCGTGAGTTGGTCTCAGGCCTGCAGTGAAGATTCTTCCTTGTTGGTTGCCGACTTGCGGGCGACGATCAGCGCCACCCCTGCGGTCTCGAGCATTTTGGCTTCACGGTCCTCGATGCCGTCGTCGGTGATGACGGTGGCGATACGCGACAGGCCGCACAGGATCAGGCTGGAGCGTTTGCGGAATTTCGAGGAATCGACCAGCACCACCAGTTCGTCGGCCTGGTCGATCAGCTTCTGCTCCGCCTGGATCAACAGCGGGTCGCCTTCCATCAGCCCGAGCGGCCCAAGACCCTGCGCGCCCATGAACATGCGCCGTGCGTAGAAATTGCGGGTCACGTCATTGTCGAAGGGCGACAGGATGATGTTCTGTTCGCGGTAGATGGTGCCGCCCGAGAGCATGACCGTGTTCTTGGAATGCTTGAGCAGGTGCTCGGCGATCGGGAACGAATTGGTGAAGATCGGCATGCGGCGGCCGGTCAGGAAATGCACCATCTGGAAGGTGGTGGTGCCGCCATTGATGATGATCGGTTCGCCGTCCTTGCAAAGCTCGACCGCTTCGCGGGCGATCGCCCGTTTCTGCGCGGCGTTGAGGGTTTCGTTGACGGAAAAGGGCCGGCCGGCAAGGCCGATGAACTGCGGCGGCGAGATCGCCTCTGCGCCGCCACGCACACGGCGCAGGCGCTTTTGCACGTGGAGTGCAGCGATGTCGCGCCGGATCGTCGCCTCGGAGGACTCCGTCAGGTCGACCATCTCCTGCACCGTCACCACAGGCTTTTCCTGGACGGCGGACAGAATGATCCTGTGGCGCTCTTTTTCGTGCATGGTTCCTCCCTGCCCAAACATCTAGGCACCCAAACCGCGCAGTGTCAATCATTTCCAATCATATAATTTCATTGTGCAGTGCAATATGCTCGATGTTGATCGTTTGTGATTGACAAGTCGGACGCTTCCGTGGAAATTCGGACCAAATGGGCCGCACCGTTTGCGTGCCTTCGGGAGGATCATCCATGCTCGACAAGCGCACCGGCGCGCGCCTCGCCAATCTGTGGGACGAGGCAAAGGCCCAATCGATGAGCGAGCCGGAGCGGCTGGTCTATCGCTCGAACACGCTCGGTTCCGATAAACGCGTCACCAATTATGGCGGCGGCAACACTTCCTCGAAGATATGGCAGAAAGATCCGCTCACCGGCGAGGACGTCGAAGTGCTCTGGGTCAAGGGTTCGGGCGGCGACAGCGCCTCGATTAAAACAGATGGTTTCGCCACGCTCTACATGGACAAGCTGCGCGCGCTGAAGGGACTTTACCGCGGCCTCGCGCATGAAGACGAGATGGTCGGCTTCCTACCGCACTGCACGTTCAATCTGAACCCACGCGCGGCCTCGATCGACACGCCGCTGCATGCCTTCGTGCCGAAACCCTATGTCGATCACATGCATCCCGACGCGATCATTGCCATCGCCGCCGCGAAGGATTCCAAGGCCCTGACCAGGGAGATCTTCGGCGACGCCATCGGCTGGCTGCCGTGGAAGCGGCCGGGCTTCGAACTCGGCCTATGGCTGGAGAAGTTCTGCCTCGAACATCCCGCCGCCAAGGGCGTCATCCTGGAAAGCCATGGGCTGTTCACCTGGGGCGACACCCCTCGGGAATGCTACGAGACGACGATCTCTGTGATCAATCAGGCGATCGAATGGTTCGAGCGCCGCTCCGAAGGCCTTGCCATCTTCGGCGGTGAAGCGGTCAAGTCGCTCGAAGCTGCCGAACGTCGCGCCATCGCCGCCAAACTGATGCCGAGGATTCGCGGCCTGATTTCGGAAAAGAGCCACAAGCTTGGCCATTTCGACGACCAGCCCGCCGTGCTCGAATTTGTCAACTCCAGGGATTTGCGCCCGCTGGCCGCACTCGGCACCTCATGTCCCGACCATTTCCTGCGCACCAAGATCCGCCCCCTGGTGATCGAATTCGATCCGGCCAATCTCGATGTCGATGCCGTCATCGCGCGCCTCGCCGACGACATCGCCGCCTATCGCGTCGGCTACCAGGCCTACTACGACAGCTGCAAGCATCCGGATTCGCCCGCCATCCGCGATCCCAACGCAGTGGTCTACCTGATGCCTGGTGTCGGCATGTTCACCTTCGCCGGCGACAAGGCGACGGCGCGCATTTCGGGCGAATTCTACGTCAACGCCATCAACGTCATGCGCGGCGCCTCGACGGTCTCGTCCTATGTCGGCCTGCCGGCACAGGAAGCCTTCGACATCGAATACTGGCTGCTCGAGGACCTGAAGCTGCAGCGCATGCCGAAGCCGAAGGCGCTTGCCGGTCAGATTGCGCTGGTCACCGGTGGCGCCGGCGGCATCGGCCGTGCGACCGCCAACCGGCTGCTGCGCGAAGGCGCCTGCGTCGTGCTGGCCGACATCGACGAGACAGCGCTCGCCAGCGCCAATGACGAACTGGCCAAGGCCTACGGCAAGGATTTCGTCCGGCCGGTGCTGATCAATGTCACCTCGGAGGATCAAGTGATCGCGGGCTTCGCCGAGACCGCGGTCGAATTCGGCGGCATCGACATTCTGGTGTCGAATGCCGGCCTGGCGTCCTCGGCGCCGATCGAGGAGACCACGCTGGCGCTGTGGAACAAGAACATKGACATCCTGTCGACCGGCTATTTCTTGGTCTCGCGGGAGGCATTCCGGCTGTTCAGGGTGCAGAAGATCGGCGGCAACATCGTCTTCGTCGCCTCCAAGAACGGCCTCGCCGCCTCGCCCAATGCCGCAGCCTACTGCACGGCCAAGGCTGCCGAGATCCATCTGGCGCGTTGCCTGGCGCTGGAGGGCGCGGAAGCGCAGATCAGGGTCAATGTAGTCAACCCGGACGCCGTGCTGCGCGGGTCGAAGATCTGGACCGGCGAGTGGAAGGAACAGCGCGCCGCCGCCTACAAGATGTCGACCGACGATCTGGAGGAGCATTACCGCTCGCGCTCGATGCTGAAGCGCTCGGTGTTTCCCGAGGACATCGCCGAAGCCATCTATTTCTTCGCCTCCGACATGTCGGCCAAGTCGACCGGCAACATCATCAATGTCGACGCCGGCAACGCCCAGAGCTTTACGCGATAATCGTTTGAGTCGGTGCCGGAGCGCTTCCCTTCTCCCGTCTCTATACGGGGAGAAGGTGCCGGCAGGCGGATGAGGGGCAGCGGCGACCGAACGCTATCTGGGAGGAAACAACAGTGTCCGAATCCATCATCTCCGCCGACCTCGTCGACAAGGACAATGCCGCGCGCAAGGCTGATCTCGAGCGTGATTACGCCTCGCTCGGCGAGCGCCTCGACCGTCGCGGCATCGCCATCGACGCCATCCGCGATAAGGTCGAGAAATTCGCCGTGGCGATCCCGTCCTGGGGCGTCGGCACCGGCGGCACCCGCTTTGCTCGTTTTCCCGGTGCCGGCGAGCCACGCGACATTTTCGACAAGATCGAGGACTGCGCCGTCATCAGGCAATTGACGCAGGCGACGCCGACGGTGTCCCTGCACATTCCGTGGGACAAGGCCGACCCGAACCGGCTGAAGCAGGCGGCCTCGCGCTTCGGCCTCGGCTTCGACGCCATGAATTCCAACACCTTCTCCGATGCGAAGGGCCAGACGCTTTCCTACAAATTCGGCTCGCTGTCGCACGCCGATGCCGGCACGCGCCGGCAAGCGGTCGAGCACAATCTCGAATGCATCGAGATCGGCAAGACGCTTGGCTCCAAGGCACTGACGGTGTGGATCGGCGACGGTTCGAACTTCCCCGGCCAGGTCAATTTCGCCAAAGCCTTCGAGCGCTATCTCGACGCCATGAAAGAGGTCTATGCCGGACTGCCGGACGGCTGGAAGCTGTTCACCGAGCACAAGATGTACGAACCGGCCTTCTACTCCACCGTCGTGCAGGACTGGGGCACCAACTACATGATCGCGCAGGAACTGGGCGACAAAGCGTTCTGCCTGGTCGACCTTGGTCACCAYGCGCCCAACGTCAACATCGAGATGATCGTGTCGCGGCTGATCCAGTTCAAGAAGCTCGGCGGCTTCCATTTCAACGATTCGAAATATGGCGACGACGACCTCGATGCCGGTTCGATCGATCCCTACCGGCTGTTCCTTGTCTTCAACGAACTGGTCGATGCCGAGCTTTCCAGCGCCGAAGGTTTTGACCCGGCCCATATGCTCGACCAGAGCCACAACGTCACCGACCCTATCGAAAGCCTGATGCTGTCGGCGGTCGAGGTCCAGCGCGCCTATGCGCAGGCGCTGCTGGTCGACCGCAGGGCGCTGGAAGTCTATCAGGACGGCAATGACGCGCTGATGGCGACGCAGACGCTGAAAGCCGCCTACCGCACCGATGTCGAGCCTATCCTCGCCATGGCGCGGTTGAAGACCGGTGGCGCCATCGATCCGGTCGCCGCCTACCGGGCGGCAGGCTACCGCGCCAAGGTGGCCGCGGAACGCCCGGCGGTCGCCGGCGGCTCGGGTGGCATTGTCTGACATCTCAATTGATCCGTCTGGTCCATCATTGACGGGTGGACTCGGCGATCCCGAGGGGTTCTTCTAGGCGTCCCCCCGCCCGGAGAACCGCCATGCCTCTCAACCGTCGAACACTGATCGCCGCCAGTCTTTCCATCACCTTCGTCCTGGCGCCCTTGACGAACGCCTTCGCCGCGTCACCCGCGCCGGCCAAGGGCGAGCACGGCATGGTGGTGACAGCCCAGCATCTGGCGTCTGAAGTCGGTGTCGAGATCCTGAAGAAGGGCGGCAATGCGATCGATGCGGCAGTCGCCGTCGGCTATGCGCTCGCCGTCGTCTACCCCAATGCCGGCAACATCGGCGGCGGCGGCTTCATGACCATCCGCTTCAAGGACGGCAAATCGACCTTCCTCGACTTTCGCGAACGGGCGCCGCTGGCGGCGACCAAGACCATGTATCTCGACAAGGATGGCAACCCGGTGAAGGGCGCCAGCCTCGACGGCTATCTCGCGGTCGGCGTGCCTGGTTCCGTTGCCGGCTTCGAGATGGCGCGCGAGAAATACGGCACCTTGTCCAGACAGGATCTGATGGCGCCGGCGATCAGCTATGCCAAGGATGGATTCATCCTCAATCAGGGCGACGCCGCCTCCTTTGCCGGCAGTGCCGACAGGTTGGCGAAGGATCCCGCGGCTGCCGCCATCTTCCTGAAACCCGATGGCAAGCCCTATGGCATCGGCGAGCGSCTGGTCCAGCCGGACCTTGCCGCCTCGCTCGCCGCCATTTCCGAGAAAGGCGCTGATGCCTTCTACAAAGGTGCCATTGCCGACGCCATCGTCAAGGCAAGCGGCGCCAAGGGCGGTATCCTGGCCAAGCCGGACTTCGAGCAATATGCGGTTCGCGAACTGAAGCCCGTGACCTGTACCTATCGCGGCTATGAGATCACATCGTCGCCGCCRCCAAGCTCCGGCGGCGTCATCATCTGCGAAATCCTCAACGTGCTGGAAGGTTATCCGTTGTCTTATCTCGGCGCCGGTTCCGCCGACACTGTCCATGTCATGGTCGAGGCGATGCGCTATGCCTATGTCGACCGCAATTCAGCACTCGGCGATCCCGATTTCGTCGACAACCCGGTTTCGAAACTGTTGGACAAGGCCTATGCCAAGGACATTCGCGACAAGATCGATCCGTTCCGGGCCGGCGTGTCGCAGGACCTGATGCCGAAGGGCTTTGGCGAGAGCAAGGAGACGACGCATTATTCGATCATCGACAATGACGGCAATGCGGTCGCCGTTACCTATACGCTGAACGGCTCGTTCGGCGCCGGCGTCGTCGCCGACGGCACCGGTATCCTGCTCAACAACGAGATGGACGATTTCACCCAGAAACCCGGCGTGCCTAACCTCTATGGTCTGGTTCAGGGCGAGGCCAATGCCATCCAGCCGAAGAAGACGCCGCTGTCGTCGATGAGCCCGACCGTCGTGGCCAAGGACGGCAAGCCGTTCATGGTCATCGGAAGCCCGGGCGGTTCGCGCATCATCACCATCACGCTGGAAGCCATCGTCAACGTCGTCGACCATGACATGAACATCCAGGAGGCGATCGACGCGCCGCGCATCCACCACCAATGGCTCCCCGACACTGTTTACATCGAGCCGTTCGGCCTGTCGCCGGATACCGAAAAACTGTTGGCCGGCTTGGGCTACCACCTCGGTCTCGGCGATAAGACCTGGGGCCAGGCTGCGGGCATCCTGGTCGGTGGCAAGAGCCTGGCGGAGATCGAGAAGGGCGGCGGCGCGCGCTACAATGGCGCTATCGACAGCCGTGCCGCATCGGGCGAAGCGCTCGGATATTGATGTCTTAATTCACAAGCCGGACCGTCACGAAATCAGCGTGACGGTCGACGCTATCAGCAACAAGGCGGCGATGCCGACAAACAGCGCGTAAATGCGCGGCCGGTCGAGCAGCAGCGCGTTTCCCGATATCCAGGCCGATGTGGCGCCGCCAAGTGCAAACAGGAACCCATTGCGGTGCCCGAAGGTCATCGACGCGGCCATCAACCCACCAATGATCAGCGCGCCGAACACGATGATCACGGCAACCGCATATTTCTCGAAGTCGTTGCCGCTTCCCATGCTTGGACCTATCGCATTCAACGTCGGCAGATCGTCCGGGTCGAAGGGATTGGTCGACCCATATTCGTCTTGACCGGCAGGCTCACGCATTACTCGTTCTCCGTATAGCGGCAACAAATCATCAAGCCTTGCCGAGCGCAACCCGATCGCACTGCCCTCGATGCGTTCGGCACGGTCTTCTACACCTTTCCGCCGCAGCGTGCCGCCGACTTTTTTGATTCGTGCCCTTGGCCGTCTTTGATCTCGGATAATCCTGGGCACACCTGCCCGAAGGCTGCCGTGGACCATCCTGTCATGGAACGAATTCGTGGAGGAAAAATGATGCTGAACATGGATTGGTCATCCGTGCGGCGATTTTCGGTGGGACGTGACGTCGCACTGTGCGTAGCGTGGCCGAATCGCCTTGCCGTCGCTCGCCGACAGCCTGATCGCTCAGGACGCGTCGCATCGCCACAGTTTCATGCGGCGCGTTTCAAGCCGCTGATGGCCTGCGCCGCGTCGCTTTGCTCGTTGCTCCGACCCAAGATGACGAAATGTGAACGTATCCATTGATCGCCAAGGCATGCGGCCAAACTTCTGTCCCGACACCGCGATTTCTATCCGCGAGCCGGCGGCAGCTCGAAGACAGTGGCGCCGTTCTCCTGGCCGCGCTCGACATAGCCGATTAGGTGAAACCATCTTGCGACATCCGACCCCTGCAGCCAGCTGCGCGAGTGGATGGGCAGGTTGCCGGCGAGTGCCTGGATGTGCCTGATATGCCGTTTGCAGAAGCGAATGGTCGCGGCACGGAAGAAATCCTCCTGTGCGGCGAACAGCGTATTGGCAGCGTCGCTGTTCTCATGCCAGGCGATGATCGCCACGGTCTTGTCGCCCTCGACAAGCGCATGCGCACGGCCTTCCTTCAAGTTCATCATCAAATTGTCGTAAGCGATCTTGCTGTCCTTGCCGGCAGCGACGTATTCGTCCGACATCCGCTTCGACAGGCCGCGAAAGACATCCTCGAGATCCCCGAGCGTTGCAGCGCGTGCTCTCATTTCTCCTCCTGGAGCCCCGGCAGGTAGTTTGCCCTAAGGTTGGGGGATCACCAAGCAAATCAAATCCGCTGGTGGGCCAACGAGCGCAAAGTTGTTTCACTCGACGATGTGCTATGACGCCACGGGCAGGCTTCGGCGTCTCCGTTAAGGTGTAGAGATGCGCCGCGAACCCGCCCAAGTCAGGCGGATTTTTCGCGCGTCAGTCTGGGATCGCGCGCATGAGGGGAAATGCACCCCGACCGTCAACGGCGATAGCGCAGAGGCGGAAGGCGCTTAGCGGTTTAATACCCATGGTAGGTGATGCCGGTAACGTACCAATAGGTCAGCATGATAGCGGCGCCAATAACAACCAGCCGGAGGAAGCCCCTAGCTGGACCGGGATCCATTCTCGACTCGTAGACAAAGCCGGTTCCGCCGCACTTTGTGCAGTTCATCCTCAGTGGTCCAGCGCCCGRCATCTGGCAGTTAGGGCAAACGACTTTGACTTGGTGCATAACGCGCCCCTTTAGTCCAGCGGTAGCTTGAATGCCAAGCAACGCTGCGGCGTACTTGAATTTAACGGATATTGGGAGGTGAGACATCATGTCTAAAGGTAGTAGTGGGGGGTAGAGATTTATTGATCTGTTTTCACGTACTCTTAGCAGGCCATGGCTGGCAAATCGGTACCATATCCACCAATGCGACGATCATCGCCGGAAATTCAAAAAGCATCGGGGAATTTCATGGGATCGGGTGCCCTCAAGGCCGTTTTGCAGCCCCTCCCAGGTGCAAGAATACGTCGACAGCAAGGGGGCGAGGTTCGCTAGCGGCACCACTTTTCGACGGCAATGGCGATCGCCTTGGTGCAATCGACGAGGTCTCGCACCGAGACACGCTCATTGGGTTGATGCGCCTGCGCCGGGTCGCCCGGGCCGAAGTTGACCGTCGGCGTGTTGCCGAGGCCGGTCGGCAGGCCAATGTCGCTGTGCGCGCCGAAGCCGCTGAGCACCGGCGACAGATTGGCGTCCTTCACAGCTTCCTGGAAGACACTCACGAACGGGCTGTCGGAGGGGATTTCGGCGCAGTCGGCATCAAGAATCCATTCGACGCGGGCAGGGTGCAGACGCAGATAAGGGTCCGCCTGGCAGACATGGGCAATATGCTCTTCGATCTCGCGCTTGACGTTGCCGCCCAACCTGAATTCGTCATGCTCGCTCGGCAGGTACTGCGCGTCGATGATGATCTCGCCGCGCCCGGCCATGGAGGAGGGGTGCTCGCCGGCATTGATCTGAGTAACGATGATCTGGTTGGGCAAATCCATCAGCGGATGGTTCTTTTTCGGGTCGAACATCCAGCGCCGGTTGAGGATGTCGATGCCGTCGAGGATTTGCCGGCACAACTGCACGGCATCGACCGGGCCGCTCGAATACCAGGCATTCGGCGTCAGCTCGGCATGCCCACCTATGCCGTCGATGACGATCCTGCCCCACAGTATGCCGTGGCAGAGCGGCGCGATCCTGTTTGCCGTCGGCTCGGTCATGATGCCGGCGTCGGCGTGAAAGCCGCGGTCGACCATGGCAAGCGAGCCCATGCCGCCGATCTCCTCGTCGACGACAGTGGTAAAGACGATGTCTCCGGAAAGGGGGATTTGCAGCTCCCTTAGGATTTCGACCGCCATCAGCATGCAGGCGACGCCGCCCTTCATGTCGACGGTGCCACGGCCGTGCAGGAAGCCGTCTTTCAGCACGGGCTGGAACGGATCGGTTGCCCAGTGTCCGGCGGCGCCCGGCGGCACGACGTCGATATGGCCGGTGAGCATGATCGAACGCCCACCGCCGGTACCCTTCAGGACGCCGCCGAGATTGGGCCGGCCGTCAAAGGTCCTGCCCTTGTTGGCGCCGGCACGTCCCTTGTATTTTTCATAAAGCGCCGGGCCGTCCGGATCCCAGAGATCGGACGTGAAGCCGAGCGCTTCGATGCGTTTTTGCAGATAGAGCTGGCAATCACGCTCACCCGGCCCGGCCTCCTTCGGATTGGATTTCACGATCGAGGGGAAGGCGACGAGATCGCTCAGCGTTTCGACGATACGATCGGCCGCTGCCTCGACGCGGGCGGCGATAGTCTCTTCCATGGAAGGCATCATGATCTCCAACGTTGGGAAAGCCGGTCGGCAAGAAGGACGAACACCAGAAGGGCGCCGACAATCCCCACTTGCCAAACCGTGTTGATGTTCAATTGCAGCAGGCCGGTCTTCAGCGTGACCAAAAGCAGCACGGCCGCGAACACGCCGCCGACGCCGCCGCGCCCGCCGGTGATAGCGATGCCGCCAAGCATCGCGGCGGTGAGCGATTCCAGTTCGAGGTTCTGGCCGATATTGGGCCTGCCGCTGCCGAGCCAGGCGAGCGAAACAAGGCCGGCGGCGCCGGCGAGCGCACCGCTCAGCGCATAGAGGATGAGGCGGACGCGATCGACCGGAATGCCGACCAGCCTGGCCGAACGTTCATTGAAGCCCATGGCGTAGATCCAACGCCCCCAGGCGGTCGACATCAGCACCAGGCCGGCGAGCGCAAAGCAGGGGATGGCGAGGGTGAGAAACGGCATGGGGATGCCTATGACGACGCCACGCCCCCACACGAGCAGCCAGGCCGGCACGCCGGATTGAGCCGCACCCCCGGTAACGGCAAGCGCTGTGCCGGAATAGACGAAGAAGGTGCCGAGCGTCGCGATGAAGGGCAGAAGCGCGAGCCGGTTGACCAGCACGCCATTGAGGGCGCCGAGCAGTGCGCCGGCCAGGACGCAAGCTAGCGGCAGCAGCACCGGCGGCAAACCCAGTTTGAGCGACAGCATGGCGATGATGGCGGAGAGCGAAACCGCGCCGCCGACCGACAGGTCGATGCCGGCGCCGCCGGCGAGGATGACCAGGCCCTGGCCAAGCCCGACCAGCGCCAGAATGGTCGAGAACTGGAGGATGGTGGTGACGGTGCCAAGGTTGAAGACCGCGGGCTTGAGCACAGCCAAGCCGACAATGACGATCAGCCAAAGCCCGCACAGAAGCGCGAGCGTAAGGGCCGGGCCTTGCAGATTGCGCAGCGTCTTCATGTGCGGGCTCGCTGGAAGCGGGTCAGCGGAAGGCGATTGGAAATGGCTTCGAAGCCAAGCACGCCGATGATGAGAACGCCGGTGACGACAGGCTGCCAGAGCGAAGGGATGCCGATCAGAAGCAGGCCGTTCTGGAGGATCCTGAGCAGCAGCACGCCAAGCACGGTGCCGAGCAGGCTGCAGCGGCCGCCCAGTATGCTGGTGCCGCCGAGGATGACCGCGGCAATGGCGTCAAGCGCCAGCGTGCTGCCGATGCTCATTTCGACATTGCGGTAGGTTGCGACGTAGAAGGTGGCGGCGATGCCGGTCAGGATACCGCTGACGACGAAGGTCATGAAGCGAACCTTGACCACCGGGATACCTGAGAGCCGCGCCTTCTCCTCCGAATTGCCGATCGCCAGCAGATGCAGCCCATAGGGGGTGCGCCGCAGCGCCAGCCAGACCGTGAAATAGGCTGCAGCGATCACCAGGGCGGGGACAGGAATGCCGAGCACACTCGCGGCGAGCAGATCGGTAAGGGTCGAGGGCAGGCCGGAGAGCCATTGCCCGCCAAGCAGCACGAACACGGCGGTGCGGTAGATGCCGAGCAGGCCGAGCGTTCCGACAATGGCCGGAACGCGACCGAGGACGACGACGGCGGCGGTCACACAGCCGAGCAGCGCGCCGACCAACGGGCCGACGACAAGCGCCAGCAGCGGATTGCCGTCGGTGCCGAGCATGCGGCCGATCGCAATGGCCGCCAGACCCATGACGATGCCGATCGACACATCGATGCCGCCCATGGCGAGCAGCAGGGTCATGCCGAGGCCGATCAAAAGCAGTTCGGCGCTGTTGCGCAGCACGGTGACCGCATTGCCGGAGGTGGCGTAGTGCGGCGATGYGACAGCAAAGACGACGATCGCCAGCAGACAGGCGACAAGCAGAGACCACTCCCGCCCGTTCATGGAGATGACACCGTTTCCAGACTGTCGCACCGCGCTCACGTCAGGGCTCAGAAGTTGAACTTGTCGACATTGTCCTTGGTGAAGACAGCTGGCGGCCCGAGCAACAAGATGCCTTTGGCGGCGTCATAGGTGGCGGGCTTCTCCAGGCCGGCAATTTTGTTTTCGGCCTCGAAAGCCTTGCCGTCGATGAGCTGCTTGCCAGCCCAGACCGTGAGATAGCCGAGCTGCTCGGGATCCCACAGCACGGTGAAGCCGAAGGCACCGCTCTTCAGGTAGGAGCGCGCGGTGTTGGGGCTGCAATAGCCGGCGCCAATGACGGAGCCGATTTTCCCGGCGGTCTCGATCGCCTGGGCGACACCCGGGCAGGTCGAGGAGGCAACGGCGATGATGGCCTTGATGTCGGGGTTGGCCGCCATCAGGTCGCCGGAAATCTGCGCGGCGCGCTCGGCCGTGCCGCCGGCGAATTGCGGGTCGAGCAGCTTCAGCTTCGGATATTTGGCGGCGGCCTGTTTCTGCATGAAGCCGATCCAGGCGTTGAGATTGGACGCCGTCGCCTCGCCGGAGACGATGCCGATTGTTGCGTCTTCGCCGACGCGCTTGACGAGTTCGTCGATGATTGTGGTGCCAAGGCCCTCATCGGTTGCCTGCGCGACATAGACGGCGCGGCCGCTGTCGGGCGCATCGCTGTCGCTGGTGAACAGCTTTATCCCTTTCGCCTTGGCGCTCTCGACTACGGGGGCGATGCTGGAGGCATCGAGCACGCTGACCGAGACCGCCTCGACGCCCTGGTCGATCAGGTTCTGGACGATCTGCAACTGGTCGACCGGATTGGTGTCGACGGGGCCGGAATAGATGAAGTCGACGCCGAGATCCTTGGCGGCGCGGTTGCCGCCGGCTTCCATGGCGTTGAAATAGGGAATGCCGATCAGCTGCGGCACGAAGGCTATCCTGTGCTTATCGGCGGCGGACGCGGCCGAGGCAATGGCGAGCGACAGTACGGAGACGGCGAGCGCTTTTTTGAACTGCGAAAGCATTGTGTTTGATCCTCTCTGGAATGACGCGCGTTTCATGTTGTTTTTTCGAGCGCCCGCACGTCGGGATGGGCGCCCGTTATGAGCGAAACGACTTCCTCGTGGTTGGTCTCGGCGGCCAGCCGTTCGGCCACCTTGCGGCCGCGCCGGAACACCACGATGCGGTCCGCAACCTCGAAGACTTCGGAAATGTTATGGCTGATCAGCACCACGGCGCAGCCGCGCGCAGCGAGCCGCCGCGTCAGCGCCAGCACCTTGCGTGTTTCGGCGACGGCAAGGGCGGCTGTGGGCTCATCCATGATCACCAGCCTGGCGTTCAGATTAAGCGCCCGGCAGATGGCGACGGCCTGGCGCTGACCGCCGGACAGGCTGCCGACCGGAGCTTCAGGATCGGAAATATGGGCGTCGAGTTCCTGCAGGAGACCATCGACGCGCTGGCGCATTTCCTTGCGCTTGAGGAATGGGATGCCAAAAATGGAGCGTTTCAATTCTCGCCCGAGAAAGACGTTTTCGGCGATCGACAGGTTTTCGGACAGCGCCAGTTCCTGGAAGATCGTCGCGATCCCCGACGCGGCCGCGTCCTTGGGCGAGGAGAAGACGACCGGGCTGCCCTCGATGACGAGTTCGCCATCGCTCGGCGGGTGAGCGCCGGCCAGGATCTTGATGAAGGTCGACTTGCCAGCGCCATTATCGCCAAGCAGCGCCAGCACTTCGCCGGAGCGGATTTCAAGGTCGACGTCGGCAAGCGCCGTCAACGCGCCGAAGCGCTTGGCGATGTTCCTGGCGACGAGAAAGGGTGCCGTCATGGCAGTTGCTCCGGCGGTGATGGATTGGCTCAAGCAGCTTTGCTGACCCAGCGCAGCACGTTGGTCCAAAGGCGCGCATATCCCGGCCATTCGACAAAGCTGTTCGGTAGCCAGTGCGGGCCGATATCCGATGTCCACACCAGCGTGCGGCCCTCGCCATGACGCCCGGTCACGAGCAATGGATGGCCGCCCTGGTCCTGCGGCAGCCGCGCCAGGATCTCGACGTCGCCGCGATCGCGTGCGATGACCTCATTGGCGCCGAGCAGGATCGGCCATTCGCCCTTTATGCCGGCAAAGAGCGGATGATCCGCGGCGCCGATGATCTCGGGCCGAAAACCTTCGGGAATTTCGAGCCGATCGTCATAAGGGAGGCAGGTCACCGGCAGCGCCTCCTCGACCGCGGTGCGATGCCAGCGCGCCTTGCCGTCGATGCCCTGGAAGGAGAAATAGCCGCCGATCATCACCAGGCCGCCGCCGGCATGYGTCCAATCGCGCAGCAGCTTGAGCCGGTTGGGCACCGTCTTGCCATGCAGCCAGACGTCGGGATGCAACAGCAGCGAGTTGGCGCCGATGTCGGAGAGGATGATCGCCTTGTACTGCGACAGGCCTCCGATGGTGAAGGGCAGCTTTTCGACGGCCTCGTGGGCCGGCATGTAGTCAAGGTCGAATTCGCTGTCCTTCAAGGCGTTGACTAGCGGCGTCGCGCCGAGATGGAAGGTGACGCTGCCGAACTGGTCGAAGCCTTTGTAATGCGTCGCCGAGCTCATCCAGCTCTCGCCGACCAGCAGGACTTTTGCTTTGGTCATGGTGACGTTCTCCAATTCTGGCTGGTCAGCCTGTTGCTTTCTGGGTGGCGCGGGTCTGGTAAGCCATTGATCTAGCTTGCTACCGCGTCGTTGTTGGCCGCGGCGGCGGCCTTCAGCGTGGCAAAGTCGGCAATGTATCCCTGCGCGCCCTCGACCGTCGTCGTCAGACTTGCGCCGGTCGCGGCGTAGCGGGCGGCCGTCTCCTGCGACGCGCCATGCAGCCAGAGACTGAGGAAGATGCCGGCGAAGCTGTCGCCGGCGCCGGTCGCGTCCACCCGGTTGACCGGCAGCGCCGGCACTTCGATCTGCGGTCCGCCCGTAGCCGGAAAGACAACTGCGCCGAATTCCCCCAAGGTGAGCACGACCGTCCCGCGTGGTTTGATGCGTGACAGCACCTGCCGCACCTCATCGATCATAGACGCCATGCGCGCGCCGAAGCCGTAGATCTCCCTGATCGTCACGTCGTTGATGAAGGTGAGGTCGATCTGTTTGACCATCTGCGCAAAGACCTCAGGCGTGCGCGCGCTTTTGGGCAGGCCGGGCGAATGCAGGCTCACCTTCCAGCCCGCCTGGTGAAAACGAGCTATGGACGCCGTCATCGTTTCATAGTGGAAGCCCTCGATGTGCAGGCACGTCGGGCGCTGCTCGGGCTGGATATCGAGGTTGGCCGTAAGGTCGACCTCGCCCAGCTCGAACGGCTCGCTGATGATGGTGCGGCTGCCGTTGCGCTCGATGATGACGATCGCCTGTGACAGCCGGTTGTTCGGCGTGCTGCGGATGGGTAGGGCGTGGACACCCAGTTTGGAAAGCTCGCCCAATGCCCAGTCGCTCTCCGCGTCCTGGCCGACTGCAGTCGCCAGCGTCCGGTCAGCRCGAGAGTAATGCGCCGATGCCATCCAATGTGGCATCGACCAGACTCAGGTTTCCGGGACTTTCACTTCCCACGGCGCCACCCAGTTGCCGGCAACGCGAAGCTCCACGCCGGCATCATCCTCGATCACCTTGCATACGGTCATCTCTCCAGCTTCCTTGCCATAGCGCGAAGCCGCTTCCTTGAACCGATCATGCGTCGCGCGGGTGAGTTCGTTGCGCGTCCCTGTCTCGTTCATCAGGTCTTCGATCAGGCCCAGATCCTTGAGACAGAGCGCCAAGGGGAACGAGGGGTCATAATGACCGGCGAAAACAGAGGGCACGTCATGCTGCATAACGAAGCTGTCGGCTGCGCCGCCCTTCATGGCCGACCACCAAATTTCCGGCTCAAGGCCGGCGAGCTTGGCTGTGATCATCGCCTCGCCGATCGCCGCAGCGTGGACCTTCCAGAGCTGGTTGTTGACCAGCTTGGCGACATAGCCGTTCCCGTGCTTGCCGACCTTGCGCACCTCGCCCATTGCTCGATCACTGGGCGACATGCTCGACATCGACATCCTCGCCGCCGACGACATAACCGTCGGGTCGTGGTGTGACGGTTCTGCTTGGGATCTGGCCACATTCTCCCGTCACCGGATCGCCGTGGCAGCAGGCCGGCGGATAGGTCCAGGTGCTATTCGGCCTGTGCGCTAACGCAGAGCCATCCTCCAGCACTGCAGCCGCGGCTACCACGCCTGCCAGTCCCGCCATGTGTCGTGTGCCGACCGCATGCACCGAATGGTCCCCTAACGGCGACCGATGTCGTCAAGTCGATCATACATCCATTCGCGAGCGCTAATAAGGGAAAAAGGCGTGAAACGGTTTGGCTAACACAACCGTTCATCACGGCGCTCTAAAGCACGGAACATTTTAGCATGAGCCGCATTCCATCGGTCAGTTAGCCAAGGGAGGCTTTCWTGACCCRACGACGCGTCGACAAGGAACGGATTGASCGCGCTGATCGCGAATCGAAACTGACRATYGAGGCTGAGCGTCTRGCGAGAGAKGCCAAGACGGCGCGACTGCGMGAGYAGCGCCTTTCYGTGGAAGCRTCTRTCGAAAAGACGGCTCCGGTCAAACGTCGTCAACCGGCAGCCAAGAAGCCAGGTCGGAAGATTATCGAGGTCGACTAGCACGCGTGGGAACCGAACGCTAAGCACGCACGCATTGCTCCAGGATTTTCGAGAGGAAGATTGAAGGCTATATCAGCCGGATGGCAAAGGGCTGGACGTTTCAATCACTGATCGACGCGAAGATGACGGTGACGGCGTTTTGCCATTACGCGCCTTGCAACCATAGCCAGTCGCTCGACCTAGTGAAGCTCCGCGATCGGTTCGGACCGGATGCGCCGGCAATGGCAGATGACCTCGTTCGAAAACTGAAATGCGGCAGGTGTGGCGGCAGGAAAGTCGGCCTGATCTATACGCCGGACAGCAGTCCCGGCGCCTAAAGGGGAAATCCAAGGGCAATTAGTGAAGCGCGAGCACAACGCGCTTCGGCCTGAAAAAGAAAGGGCCGCCCAATCATGGCGGCCATTCACTTGGGCAGACCACCGCGAGGCTCAGTTCGCGGCGGTGGCAACTCTCTTGCCGGCGTTCTGGGTAGCGTTGACGGTGTTGGCA
>NZ_JBFULQ010000044.1:0-21198 GCF_054049815.1 Mesorhizobium sp. P5_C1
GGTTTGAAAAAGTCAGCCCAGTTCGACCCATACCGGCAGGTGGTCCGAACCGACGGCCTGCCGGTCGACCCACAGACGCTTCAGCGATTTGGCCAGAGAAGCGCTGGTGAAGACGTAGTCGATGCGCTTATGGCGGCTGGCGTTCGCGGGCTGTTTGGGGTCGACCCAGCTGACCAGCTCGTCGCCGGTGACATTGAGGCGCATTGCGGCATCGACGGCAAAGTCGGCGGTCAGCGGCATGCCGAATTCATGGTCCGGCCTGCCGGCGAGTTCGACATATTCGGGTGAGCCCGCCAGCATGTTGAAATCGCCCATGCCGACGAAGGCTTCGGGATGCGGCAATTCCGGCAGGCCGATCTCGGCGACGCCGGATAGCGCGCCGCCTTCGAGCGCATAGTTCAGCAGGCGTCGGCGCAGGAACTGAATCTGGCGGGCGCGTTCGACGGGGCTGCGGTGATCGAGATGGATGGAATAGAAGCGGATGAAACCCAACGGCGTCTCGATCAGCGCTTCCAGCGCGCCGCGCTGGAAATTCATCATCTCGAAGCTGCGGCTGCGCGGCAAAAGCAGGTTGCGCGAAAGATGAATGGGCGTTTTCGACAGCACCATATTGCCGAGTTGGAAGGTCGTGGTGATGGCGCGGCCGTTGTCGATGCGCGAGCCGATGTTGGCCTCGAAATTGCTGCCATAGACGGCGAAATAGTCGGGCAGCGCCTCGCCGATCTCGGCGACCATGTCGCGGCCGCCATTCCGGGGATTGTTGCGGGTGACCTCCTGCAGGGCGATCACGTCGGCGCCGCGCACGGCGTCAGTGATGCGACCGACATCGTACTGCCCATCGAGACCGATGCCGTACTGGACGTTGTAGGTTACAAGCTTCATTCCGACATCTCTCCAGCCGGTCCCAAGCGGCCATTGTCATAAAACGGCCTCGCCCTTCGCCGCGCCTTGGTTTAGAGCAAGGCGCTAGATTTAGAGCAATGCCGCAAAGCCACTAGCAGAAACTGCACAGCCCATGAAATTTCTCGATCAAGCCAAAGTCTACATACGCTCCGGTGACGGCGGCGCCGGCTCGGTGTCGTTCCGGCGCGAAAAATTCATCGAATTCGGCGGACCGGACGGCGGCGATGGCGGCCGTGGCGGTGATGTCTGGCTGGAGGCGGTCAACGGACTGAACACGCTGATCGATTATCGCTATCAGCAGCATTTCAAGGCCAAGACCGGCGTCCATGGCATGGGCCGCAACATGACCGGCGCCAAGGGCGCCGATGTCACGCTGAAAGTGCCGGCCGGAACGCAGGTGTTCGAGGAAGACAACGAGACGCTGATCTGCGACCTGACCGTGGTCGGCCAGCGCTTTCTGCTCGCCAAGGGTGGCAATGGCGGCTTTGGCAACCAGCATTTCAAGACCTCGACCAACCAGGCGCCGCGCCGCGCCAATCCCGGCCTTCCGGGCGAGGAGCTCAACATCTGGCTGCGGCTGAAGCTGATCGCCGATGCCGGGCTGGTCGGGCTGCCCAATGCCGGCAAGTCGACATTTCTCGCCGCCGTCACCGGGGCCAAGCCGAAGATCGCCGACTATCCCTTTACGACGCTGCATCCCGGTCTTGGCGTTGCCCGCATCGATGCGCGCGAATTCGTCATCGCCGACATTCCCGGCCTGATCGAAGGCGCGCATGAGGGCGTCGGCATCGGCGACCGCTTCCTTGGCCATGTCGAGCGCACGCGCGTGCTGCTGCACCTGGTCTCGGCTCAGGAGGAAAGCCCGGGCAAGGCCTACAAGACCGTGCGTGCCGAACTCGATGCCTATGGCAACGGCCTGACCGACAAGGTCGAGATCGTCGCGCTTTCCCAGGTCGACACGCTCGACGCCGATGCGCGCAAGAAGAAGGTCGCCTCGCTGAAGCGTGCGGCCGGCCGGGCGCCGATGCTGTTGTCGGCTGTCACCGGCGAAGGCGTCGAGGCGGTGCTGCGGGCGCTGATGGCGGTGGTGGGCGAGGCGCGGGCGCAAATCTCGGCCCCGGTCGAGACGCGCTGGGAAAAGTAGGACCATGCAGTCGCTGAAGAGATACCGGCGCATCACCGTGAAGATCGGCTCGGCGCTGCTCGTCGACCGCGCGACGGGCTTGAAGCGCGACTGGCTGGCCTCGCTGGCCGACGACATTGCCGTGCTTGCGCAAGGTGGTGCCGAAATCCTTGTCGTCTCCTCCGGCGCCATCGCGCTTGGCCGCACCATCCTTGGACTGGGCAAGCGGGCCTTGAAGCTCGAGGAGAGCCAGGCCGCAGCCGCCGTCGGACAGATCGCGCTGGCCGGCGCCTGGTCGGATGCGCTCGGCAAGGGAAGCCTGAAATCAGGGCAGATCCTGCTGACGCTCGGCGACACCGAGGAGCGCCGCCGCTACCTCAATGCGCGGGCGACGATCTCGACGCTGCTCAAGATGAAGGCGGTGCCGGTCATCAACGAGAACGACACGGTGGCGACCTCCGAAATCCGCTATGGCGACAATGACCGGCTGGCCGCGCGCGTCGCCACCATGATGGGCGCCGACCTTTTGGTGCTGCTTTCCGATATCGACGGGCTCTACACCGCGCCGCCGGCGCGGGACCCCGGTGCAAAGTTCATTCCGGTGGTCGATCGCATAACGCCCGACATCGAGGCGATGGCGGGCGCCGCGGCGTCCGAATTGTCGCGCGGCGGCATGCGGACAAAGCTCGATGCCGGCAAGATCGCCACCGCCGCCGGCACCGCCATGATCATCACGTCGGGCACGCGATTGTCGCCGCTGATGGCGATCGAACGCGGCGAGCGCGCCACCTTCTTCCGGCCGAGCAGCAATCCGGTCAAGGGCTACAAGACCTGGATCGCCGGCCAACTCGAACCGGCTGGCCGGTTGACGGTCGATGCCGGTGCCATCGGCGCGCTGCTGTCGGGCAAGTCGCTGCTGCCGGCCGGCGTCAAGCTGGTCAGCGGCAATTTCTCGCGCGGCGACACCGTGGCGATCCTGTCGCCCGAGGGCCGCGAGATCGCGCGCGGGCTGGTTGCCTACGATGCCGCCGATGCCGTAAGGATCGCAGGGCTGAAGACGGCCGAGATCGAAACCGTGCTCGGCTACGAGGCGCGTTCGGCGATGATCCACCGCGACGACCTCGTGGTGAGCCATCCTGGCGACCAAGTACGGGCTGGCGACCAAGTACGGGCTGGCGACCAAATACGGGCCAGTGACGAACTACGAGCCGGTGACGAAGTATCGAGCGGAGGATGAGCCATGCTGAAGCTGCATGAAAAATCCGGGGACGACACGGTGGCGCTGATGGCCGATATCGGCCGCCGCGCCCGCGCTGCCGCCCGACCGCTGGCCATCGCCGCCACCGCCGCCAAGAACGCTGCACTTGTCGCCATGGCCGAGGCGATCGTCGCCGGCGAGCAGGATATTCTCGACGCCAACGCCATCGATGTCTCGAATGGCGAGGAGTCCGGGCTTTCCGCTTCGTTCATGGACCGGCTGAAGCTCAATCCGGCGCGCATCCGCGCCATGGCCGACGGTATCAGGGAAATCGCCGAACTGCGCGACCCGGTCGGTGACGTCATCGCCGCGTGGGACAGGCCGAACGGCCTCAATATCGAACGCGTGCGCACGCCGCTCGGCGTCGTCGGCGTCATCTATGAGAGCCGGCCCAACGTCACGGCGGATGCCGGCGCGCTTTGCCTCAAGGCCGGCAATCCAGTGATCCTGCGCGGCGGCTCGGATTCGCTCAATTCGTCGGCGGCCATCCATGCCTGCCTGGTCGAGGGGCTGAAGGCAGCCAGCCTGCCGCAAGACGCCATCCAGCTGGTGCCGACCACCGATCGCGCCGCTGTCGGCGAGATGCTCAAAGGGCTCGACGGCACGCTCGACGTCATCATTCCGCGCGGGGGAAAAAGCCTTGTCGGGCGAGTGCAGACCGAGGCGCGGGTGCCGGTGTTCGCCCATCTCGAAGGTATCTGCCATCTCTACATCGACCGCTCGGCAAAGCTCGACATGGCGGTGCGGATCGCCGTCAACGCCAAGATGCGGCGCACCGGCGTCTGCGGTGCTGCCGAGACGCTGCTGGTCGACCGCGCTGCCGCCGCCACGCATCTGGTGCCGATCCTCGACGCCCTGCGCGTCGCCGGCTGCGAAATCCATGCCGATGCCGAGGTGCTGAAGGCATTTTCCGACGCCAGGCCGGCCACTGATCTCGACTGGGTGACCGAGTATCTCGATGCCATCATCGCGGTGAAGCTGGTCGATGGCGTCGCAGGTGCGATCGACCACATCGAGACCTTCTCCTCGCATCACACCGAGGCGATCGTCGCCGAGGACCCGCAGGCGGTGGAAAAGTTCTTCAACGAGATCGATTCCGCGATCCTGCTGCACAACGCCTCGACGCAGTTCGCCGATGGCGGCGAGTTCGGCATGGGCGCCGAGATCGGCATTGCCACCGGCAAGATGCATGCGCGCGGGCCGGTCGGCGTCGAGCAACTGACCTCCTTCAAATACCGCGTGCGCGGGTCGGGACAGGTGAGGCCTTGAAGCTTTTCGTCGTTAGAGCCTGAGGCCCTTGCGCCCAGCCACCCCCTTCTGYCCTGCCGGGCATCTCCCCCTCAAGGGGAGAGATTGGCTGTCACGTATGATTTCGCCAATTGCCGGCCTCGCAGGATCCCCCCTTGAGGGGGAGATGCCCGGCAGGGCAGAGGGGGGCGACTAGCGCCATGCTGTCATTGCCCCAGCCCATTATTTCTTCCCGCTACCTCAAGATGCCGCATGCCGAAAAGGGGCTCGCTATCGGCCTGTTCGGCGGCTCGTTCAATCCGCCTCACGCCGGCCATGCCCTTGTCGCCGAAATCGCGCTCAGACGCCTGGCGCTCGACCAGTTGTGGTGGATGGTGACGCCTGGCAATCCGCTGAAGAGCACGCGTGAACTGGCGCCGCTCGGCGAGCGGCTGCAGCTCTCGGACCAGATCGCCAAGAACCCGAAGATCAAGGTCACCGCGTTCGAGGCGGCGCATCACGTTCGCTTCACCGCCGACGCGCTGGCGCTGGTCAAGGCGCGCAATCCTGGCGTCGACTTCGTCTGGATCATGGGCGCCGATAGCTTGCGCGATTTCCATCGCTGGCAGCGCTGGCGCGAGATCGTCATGACCTTCCCGATCGCCGTCATCGACCGTCCGGGCGCGACGCTGTCGTTTCTGTCGTCGGTCGTCGCCAAGACCTTCGACTATGCCCGCGTCGACGAAGGGGATGCGCCAAGGCTCGCCCGCATGAAGGCGCCGGCCTGGACCTTCATCCACGGCCCGCGCTCGTCGCTGTCGTCGAGCGCGATCCGCAAGCTGGCCAGGGGTTGAGCCCGCTCACCCGGCGATGTCGCTTTTATCGCTTCCTTTGCCCGTTTCATGGGCAATCCTGAGCAGGCATGTCGATCCCCAGGAAACACCGCGCCGAAGCCGGGCAAGGCGATGAACCCACGCCGCTGATCGCGATTGCCAGCGTGATCGCGTCGATGGCGCTGATCGCCGTCGGCAATGGGCTGATGTTTGCCTATATCCCGGTCCGGCTTGGCGCCGAGGGCTTCGATCCGACCTGGGCCGGCCTGATCATCACCGGACTTTCGGCAGGCGGCCTCGCCGGCTGTATCCTGACCGGACCGCTGGTGCGAAGGGTCGGCCATGCTCGCGCCTTCATGGTGCTGTCGGCGCTGATCGCGCTGGCCAATGCCGCTGTCGGCGCCGGCCCGCATCCGTTGCTCTGGATCGCCGCCCGCGCGCTCTACGGCTTTGCCATATGCGGCCTGTTCATCGTCGCGCAAAGCTGGCTGAACGATGCCGTTGCCAATGCCATCCGTGGCCGCGTGATGGCGTTCTTCTACGTTGCCTATGTCGCCGGGCTCGGCGTCGGCTATGCGACGCTGGCTTTTGTCGACATCAGAACCGCGGACGCGCCGCTGATCGGCATCGTCTTCACGGCACTGTCGATCCTGCCCGTGGGGTTGACCAGGCTTGCCCAGCCGCCGCCACCGCAAGCGGCCTCGGTGGCGCTCGGCCGGGCCTGGCGGATTTCGCCTGTCGGCGTCGCCGGCATGCTTGCCGTCGGCGGCCTGTCGATGTCGATCGCCGGCTTCGCGCCGATCCATGCCACCGCCAAGGGCTACAGCCAGGCCGACGTCGCCCTGCTGCTTTCGGCAATGCCGGTCGGCACCCTGATCCTGCAGATCCCGCTCGGCTGGATTTCCGACCGAACCGACCGCCGCTATGTGCTGATCGCCGCGGCCGCGCTCGCCATGGTCGCCGGCCTGCTCGCGCTCGGGTTCGATGGCGGCGCGCTGGCGGCTCTGGTGGTGATCTACATCGTCTGGGATGGTGCCTCGGAATCGATCTATTCGCTGGCCAGTGCGCATGCCGCCGACCGCGCCGGCAAGGACGACCTGGTGGCGCTGTCCAGCTCGCTGTTGTTTGCCTGGTCGCTTTCGGGCTTCATCGTGCCCGGCATCGTGACCGCGCTGTCGGCCGTCTTCGGGACGCGGGCCTTCATCTATGTGGCGATCGTCATCGCCTGCGCCTTCTGCCTGTTCGTGCTTTTGCGCGTTGTGACGACGCGGGCTGTTCCCGCAGCCGAAACCGGCAGTTTCGCGCCGATGACAGCGCAGGCGCCGTTGCCGGTCGAACTCGCCTTCGGACCGGACGAGCAGCCCCGGAACCGGGGCAACTGATTGGCTAGAGCATGATCTTTTCCGAAAACCGAAAGCCGCCTTCGGGATCATGCTTTATTGCCGGCGGGCTTCCGGCGCCGGCGCTTCGGGTGGCGGGAGCGGGATCGATATGCCTTCCGCGTCGAATTCCTGCTTGGCGCGCTTGGTGAGATCGGCCTGGGTGGCAAAGAAATCCGCGGCCGATGTCCAGTAGCGCAAGGCGATGGAGACCGTGCTTTCACCCAATGTCGCGACGAAAGCGATCGGCGCCGGCTCGCGCTTGACCCGGCGCTCGGTGGTGGCGATGGCAAGCAGCGTCTTCTGGGCGCGGTCGATGTCGTTCCAGGAGCCGATCGAGAGCGTGATGTCGCCGCGGCGGACGCCGTTGCGCGTGTAGTTGCGCACCGGCTGGTTCCACAGCGTCGAATTGGGCGCCAGGATGTAGACGCCGTCGGCGGTCCTGAGCCTCGTCGCGAAGAGGCCAATCTCCTCGATCGAGCCGGCAATCGAACCGACCTCGACGGATTCGCCGATACGGAACGGCCGCAGCGCCAGGAGCATGATGCCGGCCGCGATATTCTGCAGCGTGCCTTGCAGCGCCAGGCCGATGGCAAGACCGATGGCGCCGATGGCGGCAATGATCGATGCTGTCTGCACGCCGAACTGGCCGAGCACCATAATCGTGACGAGGATCAGGATGGCATAGCGGACGATCTTGGAGAAGAAATGCCGCAACGTTGCGTCGAAACCGTGGATGTGGCCGAGACCAGAGGAGATGGAACGCTCGGCAAGGCCGGCAACGACATAGCCGACAACCAGGAGGATGACGGCGCCGATGGCCGAGAAGGCGTAGGAAACGATCAGCGTGCTGAGTTGCGCAAGGCCGGCCTGGACAGTGAGAAGGGTGTTCTGCGGGTCGATAGGCATGGGGAAAATCCGGTTGGTGGGCGACCCGATAACCCACGCAGGCGCCATGGGTTCCGATCTTTTTCGGCATGCGGTGGAACCGCGGGACCGACAATACGTTCGTGCGCGACAGGGCGCCGTCTTGAAACTGCAACGGAACTCTGCCTATTTAAGCGGTGTCACCTGCTTTTGGGGGTGATTTGGTTGTTCTTGCTGCGAAAGGAAATACACTGAGAACAGCACTGCGGAAGAAGGCCGATATCATGCCTTCGCCGGCCGGGATCAGCGTAAACGACGCCGTGTCCCGCGCCATCAAGACAGTCCTTGCCAGTCTGGAAGACTCCAAGGCCGAAAATATCGTCTCAATCGACATTCAGGGGAAATCGAGCCTCGGCGACTACATGGTCGTCGCGTCGGGCCGATCGCACCGTCATGTCTCGGCTGTCGCCGATCACCTGCTCAAGGCGCTCAAGGATGCCGGTCTCGGCACGGCGCGCGTCGAGGGGCTGGCAGGCGCCGACTGGGTCCTGATCGATTCAGGCGACATCATCGTCCATGTCTTCCGTCCCGAAGTCCGCGAATTCTACAATCTCGAAAAGATGTGGCAGGCGCCGGACCTCGAGGAAGAGACAATCCACTAAGCCGCCTTTGTTTTGATGCATGTCACGGCATGCATTGGCGGCTTATAGGGGCGAGGATGAAGGTATCAGTTCATGCCGTGGGCCGGATGAAAGCCGGCCCCGAGAAGCAGCTCGCCGACCGCTATTTCGAGCGCTTTGCCAAAAGCGGCCCGGCGGTGGGGTTAGAATTTGCCGGCGTGGCCGAAATCGCCGAGGGGCGCGCGCAGACCGCCAACGAGCGCCGGCGCGACGAAGGCCAGAAGCTGCAGGGGCAGTTGCAGCCCGGCACCGCACTGATCTTGCTCGACGAACGCGGCAAGAATTTTTCCTCCGAAGACTTTGCGGGGCGCATCGGCCAGCTGCGTGATGGCGGCCGCAAGGCGCTGGTCATCGCCATCGGCGGCGCCGACGGGCACGATCAGCCGCTCCGCGATCAAGCAGAATTGGTGATGTCGTTCGGATTGCTGACCTGGCCGCACCAACTGGTCCGCGTGATGCTGGGGGAGCAGCTGTATCGGGCGGCGACCATCCTTTCCGGCCATCCCTATCATCGTTCGTAACCGAGTGGTTTGGCGCGACCATACGGATTTCCGCCCCAATGCGCCATCAAACTGCGCCAATTGGGGCTCTCGCACATGGTTTAGGGGGGCTTTCGAACATGGTTGATTGTTCGTTAACGAAGCCACGCATAGAGTCGGGCTTCAATGTCTGAAGACGGGAAATCATCAGGGACGGCCTCATGGCGCGCGCGCTGCGGCATCGCGGCGGCGGTGCTCGTGCTGTCGTTGCATGCGGTGCGGGCTGAGAACACGCTCGACCTTGCCCCCGATCCGGACCAGAGCCGCGCCGAATACGAACAGGTCTCGAAGGAGATCACGCTGTCGTCCGAGCGCCTGGCCAAGCTCGCCGCCGACATCGCGACGATCAAGAAGGACCATGCCTCGATTACCGCCGCTTTGATCCAGTCGGCCATGACCGAGCAGAAGCTCGGCCAGGACATCGAGGATATCGGCGCCAAGCTGGAAGGACTGAAGGGCCAGGAACAGAAGATCCGCACATCGCTTGCGGCACGGCGCGACGTGCTGGCCGAAGTGCTGGGCGCCCTGCAGCGCATGGGGCTCAACCCGCCGCCGGCGATCCTGGTCAAGCCCGAGGACGCGCTGTCGTCGGTGCGTAGCGCCATCCTGCTCGGCGCCGTGGTGCCGGAACTGCGCCAGCAGACCGATAGCCTGCTGGCCGATCTCAAGGAGCAGTCGCGCGTGACGGCTTCGATCGAGGCCGAGCGGGCGCGGTTGACGGCGGCGGTTGGCGACCAGACAGCGGAAAAGAAGCGGCTCGGCATGCTGCTGGAGGCCAAGCAGAAGCTCGAAGCCGACACGCAAACGCAAATGGCCGCGGAAAAGCAGCGGTCGGAAGCGCTGGCGGCCAAGGCCGGAAGCCTGAAGGACTTGATCGCCTCGCTCGAAGCCGACAAGAGCCGCAAGGCGGCCGATGCGGCCAAGGCCGCCCAGCAGAAGACGGCGGACGGCGACAAGACGTCAGCGCCGGCGGAGACCCCAGCGGAATTGGCGTCCCTGCCTGTACCGGAAGGCAATCGACTTGCCGCGGCGGCACCCTTTTCGGCACTGCAGGGGCAGATCGCATTGCCGGTGACCGGCCGCATCAAACGGCGATTCGGTGCCGAGGACGGTAACGGGGCGGTGATGCTTGGCGACATGGTTGCGACACAATCGGGAGCCATCGTCACCGCGCCGGCGGATGGGAATGTGCTTTATGCGGGGCCGTTTCGCTCGTATGGTCAACTCTTGATCCTGAACGCAGGCGACGGTTATCATGTCGTTTTGGCGGGGATGAGCAGAATCAGCGTCGCGACTGGCCAATCAGTGCTCGCAGGAGAGCCGGTCGGCGCGATGGGAGAGGCCCGGGTGGCGAGCACCTCGGTTTCGAAGAATGTAAATGCCACACCGGAACTCTATGTCGAGTTCCGCAAGGATGGAAAACCCGTCGATCCGGCCCCATGGTGGGCGGACCGTTTTTCTGGAAGGACGTGAAATGATGCGGAAACTGTCGCTTCTGTTTGCCGGTGCGCTGATGGGCGCGTCCGCCATGAGCCTTGTTTATGGCACACCCGGCTCGGCGGCGAACGCTGCAGGGTCGGAGACCTACAAGCAACTGGCCATCTTCGGCGATATCTTCGAGCGGGTGCGGGCGCAATATGTGACGCCGCCCGACGACAAGTCGCTGGTCGAGAACGCCATCAACGGCATGCTTGCCTCGCTTGACCCGCACTCCTCCTACATGAACGCCGAGCAGGCGCAGGACATGCGCGTGCAGACCAAGGGTGAGTTCGGCGGCCTCGGCATCGAGGTCACCATGGAAAACGACCTGGTCAAGGTGATCACGCCGATCGACGACACGCCGGCCGCCAAGGCAGGCGTGCTTGCCGGCGACTATATCGCGAAGATCGACGGCGAGGAGGTTCGCGGCCTGACCCTCAATGACGCGGTCGAGAAGATGCGCGGTCTGGTAAACACGCCGATCAAGCTCACCATCCTGCGTCAGGGCGCCGACAAGCCGATCGAACTGACGGTCGTGCGCGACATCATCAAGGTCAAGGCGGTCAAGTTCCGGGTCGAAAACGACATCGGCTACATGAAGATCACCTCGTTCACCGAAAAGACCTATGACGACCTCGAGAACGCCATCGACACCATCAAGAAGCAGGTGCCGAACGACAAGCTCAAGGGCTATGTGCTCGACCTGCGCCTCAATCCGGGCGGCCTGCTCGACCAGGCAGTGAGCGTCTCCGATGCGTTCCTCAACCGCGGCGAGATCGTCTCGACGCGCGGTCGCGATCCGAAGGACGTCACCCGGTTCGACGCCAAGCCCAAGCAGGTCGACGACATCAACGGCAAGCCGATGATCGTGCTGGTCAATGGTGGCTCGGCCAGTGCGTCGGAAATCGTCGCCGGCGCGTTGCAGGACCTGCGCCGCGTCACGGTGGTCGGCACGCAGTCCTTCGGCAAGGGTTCGGTGCAGACCATCATTCCGCTTGGCGAAAATGGTGCGCTGCGGCTGACGACGGCGCTCTATTACACGCCGTCCGGCAAGTCGATCCAGGGCAAGGGCATCACGCCCGACATCAAGGTCGACCAGCCGCTGCCGCCGGAACTGCAGGGCAGGGACCTGACGCGCGGCGAATCCGACCTCAAGGGCCATATCAAGGGCGCCGACGAGAGCTCGACCGGTTCAGGCTCGGCAGCCTATGTGCCTCCGGATCCGAAGGACGACCTGCAGCTCATCTATGCCGAGCAGCTGCTGCGCGGCCAGAAGACCGATCCGGCTTTCCCGCCCAATCCGGAAAAGGCCGTTCTCAACCAATAAGGGTAGCGGCCGACGGGTCTGGCCGCCTGATGGAAGCAATGCGATGCTGCCGGGACCGAAAGGTTCCGGCAGTTTGATTCGGGGCAAGGCGAGGCCCTGGGTTGCGGGCGCCAGCGGTGCGCCAGGATTGATGAATTCGCGCATGTCTTTTCGAAGCGATTTCGTCTTCGGGGCATGCGCCCGGGGATGCAGCTTGGCTGACATAGGCAAGGACATCGAACGCCCGCTTGGACAGACCGTCCGATCGCCGCGCGCGGCCGGCAAGGTCAGCGCCGGCGCGATCGCGGCAACCGTGGTCGTTCTGGCGGTGGTAGGCGTCTCCGGTGCGATCGCGCTCAGGGAAAAGCCGTTCCGCAAGCCGCAAGAGGTCGCCGTTTCGACGCCGAAAGTGACGGCGGCGGCCGAGCCTGCTGCCGCGCCGACCGCATTGGCCCCGGTGGCCGCAGCCAAGCCGGCAGCGCCCGCCAAAACCGACGGGCCGCAGATCATCCATGTGCAGACGGAGGAGGGCGACGGCCCGCCCAAGGCGGGGATCGTCATTCGCGACCCGTCAACCATGGGCCAGAACCTGAAGATCGCCCATATTCCCGACAAGGCGCTGATCGAAGCCAGCGAGACCGGGCCATTGCCCGTCCGGGCAGCCGATGGCCGGCGCCCGTTCGACGTCTATGCGCGGCCGTGGTCGGGCGCGCGTGGTGCACGGGTGGCGATCGTCATCGGCGGGCTTGCGGTTTCGCAGACAGGCACCCAGGCGGCCATCGCCAAGCTGCCGGCGGAGGTGACGCTGGCCTTCGCCCCGCAAGGCAACAGCATCGGCCGCTGGATGCAGGCGGCTCGGCAGGGCGGCCACGAGATCGTCATGCAGGTGCCGCTCGAACCGTTCGACTATCCGAATATCAACCCCGGCCGCAACACGCTGACGGTGGCGGCGAGCGCGGATGAGAATTTGAAGAACCTGCACTGGGCGCTGTCGCGGACGACAAACTACACCGGCGTCATGAACTACATGGGCGCGCGCTTTTCCGCTGACGCTACGGTGATGGAGCCGTTCATGGCCGAACTCGGCAAGCGGGGCCTGGCCTATATCGACGATGGCTCGTCGGCACGCAGCCTGGCGCCGGACCTGGCGTTGAAGGACGGCGTGCCCTTTGTTTCCGGCGACACGGCGATCGATGCCGTGCAGGATCGCGGCGCCATCCTGAAGAAACTCGACGGGCTGGAAGCCACCGCGCGCGCCAAAGGCTTTGCCGTCGGCATCGGCTCGGCCTTCGACCTGACGGTCGACACGGTGTCGACCTGGGTCACCGAGGCCAAGAAGCGCGGCATAGAGATCGTGCCGATTTCGGCGGTGGCCATCGATCCGCAAAAAGGCTAGCGATCCTCCCAAGCATCGAATTTCCAGCAACGGCCGGAACGAGGGCAAGATGGCTAAGAAGACTGTTGATCGCGAAACGCTGCCTTATCGTCCCTGTGTCGGGCTGATGATCCTCAACGCCGACGGCCTGGTCTGGGTCGGGCATCGCATTGCCGAACCAGACAGCGAATTCGCCGGCACGACACAGCTCTGGCAGATGCCACAGGGCGGCATCGACAAGGGCGAAGAGCCGTTGCRGGCGGCCGAGCGCGAGCTCTATGAAGAGACCGGCATGCGTGGCGTCTCGCTGCTCGCCGAGGCGCCGGACTGGATCAATTACGATTTGCCGGACCACCTCGTCGGCATCGCCTTCAAGGGCAGGTATCGCGGCCAGACGCAGAAATGGTTCGCCTTCCGCTTTCACGGCGATGTCGGTGAGATCCAGATCAATCCGCCGCCGGGCGGACACACCGCCGAATTCGACAAATGGGCATGGCGACCGATGCAGGACCTGCCCGACCTGATCGTGCCGTTCAAGCGCCATGTCTACGAGGAAGTAGTGGCGGCGTTCCGGCATCTGGCGCAATAGCCTCGACACGAAACGACCGCAGTTGCCRCGCCGGCCTGGCGGTCCTATTGATGTCTAAAGCGCGTCGCGTTTGAACGGATTCAAGCGATGCGCTTCAGGCCGTTGTTTTATGCATGTCGTTCTCCCGAAACCGGGACCACTTTTGGGCGACATGCACTATCCGCCACGAGAAGGGTCGCCATGAACGACGCCCCCAAGAGGTCGCTGCCCGAGGACATCGCTGCCACAGGCGAAGCGGTGGCGGGCGCCATCTTGACCATCGACTTTGGCGCGATCCGTGAAAACTACCGGCGGTTGAAAGCGCACCTGGGCAGCGTGCGCTGTGCCGGCGTGGTCAAGGCCGACGGCTACGGCCTCGGCGCGAGCCGGGTGGCGGCGGCACTCGCCGGCGAAGGTTGCGATATCTTCTTCGTCGCGCTTCTGGGCGAAGGCATCGCCTTGCGCCGCTCGCTCGGGCCGGGTTCCGCTATTTTTGTGCTGAACGGCATTCCGCCCGGTGCCGAGCCGGACGCCGTGGCGGCAGACCTTGCAGCCGTTGTCAACAGTCCGGAACAACTGGCGGCCTGGCGTGCGGCGGCCGGCCGCGCCGGCCGAAAGCTGCCGGCGGCGATCCAGGTCGACAGCGGCATGTCGCGGCTCGGCATGGCGCCCAGGGATGTCGAGCGCGTTGCCGCCGATCCCGGTGCCTTCGACGGCATCGATGTCCGTTTTGTGATGAGCCATCTGGCCTGCGCCGACGAGCCGGAACATCCGGCCAACGAGCGGCAGCGACTGGCGTTCGAGCGGCTGCGCGCACTGTTGCCCGAGGCGCCGGCCTCGTTCACCAATTCATCCGGCATCTTTCTTGGGCAGCGCTTTCACTATGATCTCGCCCGGCCGGGTGCCGCGCTCTATGGCATCAATCCGACACCGGCCCGACCAAACCCGATGCTGCCGGTGGTGCGGCTGCAGGCCAAGGTGGTGCAGACACGCATGCTGGAGGCCGGAGTTGGTGTCGGCTATGGCCACACCTTCCGCACCACGGCTCCGCTCACGGCCGCGACGATTTCGCTCGGCTATGCCGATGGCTGGCATCGCCGCGCGGCGTCCGCGGCCTGGTTCGAGGGCGTGCGGCTGCCCTTCCTTGGGCGGGTGTCGATGGATTCGATCATTCTCGACATTTCCGCTTTGCCACCCGGCAGGCTGGGCGAGGGCGATCTCGTCGAACTGCTCGGCCCCTCGCAAAGCGTCGACGACGCGGCCGGCCATGCCGGCACCATCGGCTACGAAATCCTGACCAGCCTCGGCCACCGCTTTCATCGGCGTTACGTCGACGGCTGAGCGGTTTGGCCGCGCTTGACAAGCATGCGCCTGTCGGCAAGGGTCGGTGCATGAGCAACCTCGCCCTTATCAGAACCTTGTTCAGGGTCTGCCCGATCGCGGGATCGTAGCCCCGGCGCGGCCGCCTTCTTGGCGTCCGTCCGAACCGGGGCATCCATACATCCAACACCGCCATCAAGCCTGACAGCCCTCGCGGCTGCCGGCTTTTCATCAGGCTGCCGTCAGTACGGCGGCAAGCGCGCATCTATTCGATGCGCCAATCCAAGAGGTTTGCCATGCAACATGCAACAGGACTGCACCCACAGAACCAGCTCACAGTCAGCGATGCCGACCATGACAGGCTGACAGGCCTGGCGAGAGCGTCGCTCGACCGCACGCCTGAGACGGCCGAAGAGCTGCTTTCGGAAATGGACCGGGCCGTCGTCACGGAAGCGGCGGCGATGCCTGCCGGCGTGGTGCAAATGGGCTCGACAGTGACAATCCGTGGCGAAAACGGGGACACCCAGCGCATCACGCTGGTCTACCCCGGCGATGCCGATATCACTGAAAACAGGATCTCGGTGCTGACGCCGATGGGGACGGCGCTCATCGGCGCAACCGTCGGGCAGGCGGTGTGCTGGAGCAGCCGTGGCGGCAGGGAACTGTCGGTGACCGTCGAAGCCGTCGAAACGCCCGCCTCCGGCCCGCAGCGGTCCTGATCGTGGAGATGATGATGGCAGGCACGAACTGTTGCTTGACGACCAAGGACTTTGCCGTCCTCGAAGTCATGCTGGAGCGTCGACGGGCATTCGCGGACCCGATGGTGGATATGCTTGAACACAAGCTTGCAAACGCCGATCTCGTCTCGATCGATGTGGTCGAACCCGATATCGTGACGCTGAACAGCAGAGTGGTGTTTTGCATCGACGTCGGCCCTGCCGAGACGCGGACCCTGGTGCAAAACGAAGTGCGCGGACCGGTCGGCTCCAGTCTGTCGATCGCCACGAGGCGCGGGCTTTGCATGCTTGGCATGGCCCAAGGCCAGACGGCCATGATCGAACAGGCCGACGGCAGGAACGAGTCGATCCTGATCAAGGCGGTGCTCTACCAGCCCGAGGCTGCGCTACGCGCAGTCAAGGAGAAATCCCCGGCCGAGGTGAGGCGACCATATGGGCTCACCCTGGTCTACAGCGCCGCGGCCGACAGGCGGCCTCTTGGCGAGACGGCTGGAATGCGGCAGACAGAGGACGACGACCCCGGTCCCTCGGCGGCGTGAACGGGCAACAGTGCATGGTCTCGAAAATCGGAATCGATTTTCGGAAAGGATCATGCGCAAATCGGAAAATGCGGCCGCGTCTATGGTCGTCCGGAAGGACGCGGCACGGCAAGGAGTGAACGATGAAAATCATGGTGCTGGGCGGTGGCGTCATCGGGGTGACCACGGCGTACTATCTCGCCGAGGCCGGCCACGAGGTGACGGTGGTCGATCGCCAGAAAGGCCCGGCGCTGGAAACCAGCTTCGCCAATGCCGGCGAGATTTCGCCCGGCTATGCCTCGCCCTGGGCCGGGCCCGGTATCCCGCTGAAGGCGATCAAGTGGCTGCTGATGAAGCATGGCCCGCTGGTCGTGCGGCCGGCCTTCGACCCGCATATGTGGACATGGCTGCTCAAGATGCTGCGCAATTGCACGGCCGAGCGCTATGCGATCAACAAGGCGCGCATGGTGCCGCTGGCCGAATACAGCCGCGACACGCTGAAGGCGCTGCGCGAGGCGACCGGCATCGCCTATGACGAGCGTGCCCAGGGCACGCTGCAGTTATTTCGCACGCAGAAGCAGCTCGACGGCACCGGTGGCGATGTCGAGGTGCTGAAGAAGTATGGCGTGCCCTATGAGATCCTCGACCAGGACGGCTGCACCGCGGCGGAGCCAGGCCTGGCCGGAGTGCGCGAAAAGTTCGTCGGCGGCCTCAGGCTGCCGCGCGACGAGACCGGCGACTGCAAGATGTTCACCGACCGGCTGGCCGAGCTGTGCGTGGCTCGCGGGGTCAAATTCGAATATGGTCTGACGGTTTGGCGCGTTATCCGCAGCCGCAACCGCATCGCCAATCTCAGCACCAGCAAGGGCTGGCTGACCGCCGACGCCTATGTCATGGCCATGGGCAGCTATTCGGCGGATTTCATGCGTCGGGTGAAGCGGCCGATCCCGGTCTATCCGGTCAAGGGCTATTCGATCACCGTGCCGATCCAGGATGCCGCCGTGGCGCCGGTGTCGACGGTGATGGACGAGACCTACAAGGTGGCGATCACCCGGCTGGGGAATCGCATCCGGGTCGGCGGCACGGCCGAGATTTCCGGCTTCGACCTCAGGCTGCACGAATCACGACGGCGCACGCTCGAACACTCGGTTGGCGATCTCTTTCCGGGCGCCGGCGCGATGCGGGACGCGACGTTCTGGTGTGGGCTGCGGCCGATGACGCCGGATGGTCCGCCGCTGATCGGCCGCACCGAGCTTTCCAACCTCTATCTCAACACCGGCCACGGCACGCTCGGCTGGACCATGGCGTGCGGCTCGGCCAAGGTGCTGTCCGATATCATCTCCAGCCGGGTGCCGGACATCGATGTCCGAGATCTCGCACAGGAACGCTATCTGCGATAGGGCGCCGCGACGTCGCCCAAATTCGTCAAAACGCCTGCCTGACCCAGTCTTCGTCGAACAGCAGCCGATAGGCCCACGGGATCGTGACGTTGGTGGGAACCGGGTTGGAGTGGGCGAGATAGTCGTCATAGATCGCCTTCATCCTGGTGTAGAAGGCGGGGTCCAGCACCATCATGCCGTTCTCCGAATCATGGAAGAAGCTGCGGTTGTTGAGATTGACCGAGGAGATGGCGACCAACCTTTCATCGATCATCATGATCTTGGAATGCAGCACGACATCGGGCGCCTTGAACTCGCGAATGTCGATGCGGTCGCCATACTTCTCGACGAACAGCTTGTTGAGCGCGGTGAGGAACCTGCCGCCAATGTCGCCTTTGAGATCGATACGGCCGACAATGTCGATCTTGACGCCGCGGGCGAGCGCCCGGTCGAACGCGTGGTTAAGTTTCGGCGTCAGGTTGAGATAGGGATTGACGATCTGGATATGGTGCTGGGCGGCGTCGACCAGCTCGACGAAATAATCCTCCAGCGCATGGCCATCCGCGTAGGGCACGGAGATGAAGTGCCGCGCCGTGCCTGACGGGCGGTGGCCGTCGGACCGAACCGGAATGGAGAAAGGCCGCGCGATGTTGGTGTCGGCGTCGCGAAGCCACACTGTCGAGAGATGCGCGGCGAGCGCCTCGACCGTGGTCCGGTCGGTGAACTCGATGTCGAAGTCGCTCCAGTTCGAATAGTAGTTCAACGAAAAGCCGTCGGTCCTGCCATATTGCTCCAGATCCGGATAGCGGGACAGATCGATCGGCTGGTGGAACAGGAAGCCGTCATGGATGTTGCGGCCGCCGATGATGACGCGCGAGCGCCCGGGATCCTCAGCCAGCGTCGCCAGCATCTTGATGTGGTGGGTCTTGTGAAATTGTGAGATCTGCTCGTCGATCGGTGCGCCCCGATCGGCCCGCCAGCGGTACTCCTGCAACTCGACATTGGGGAACTCGGCCGCCAGCCGGTGCAGCAGCGCGTCGTCCTTGTCGCGCTCCAGCACGTCTGTGACCATGATGCGCACCTTGGTGCCGAGCGCGGCATGGTGGCGGATCAGCCGTTCGATGATGCGGCCGGAAAAATCCGCCTTGAATTCGAGCGAGGACAGATAGATCAGCTTCAGCCTTGGCGCCTTCGAGAAGTCGAGCGGCAGCTCCGGGTCGCCCCTGTCGATGGCGCTGTCGGGCAGCGGCGTTCCCATCAGCGCCTCGACCTTGGCGTTGAAGCCGTCGCGCGACTTGCGCAGCAGGCGCGGCTCTCCGATCGGCAAGGCGCAGGTCTGCGACAGCCAGCGGCTGGCGTAGAAGGCGCGGCTGAGCGGGTCGAGGCCCTTGGGGTCAGGCGTCGGGCAACGCTCGTAGCGGCTGTCGAAAGCGGCGAGCGCCGGGTCGGCGGTCTCTTCGCGCCGGATGGTGAGGGGCGCGCCGGCCGGGACAAGGCTGGAGCGGATTCTTGCGGTGCAGCGGTTCAGGCTGTCACTTGGGAACAGGCTGACCGTGTCGTCCTCGCCAGACAGGCGAAAGCGGAATGCCATGCCCGCGGCAATGGTTCGCGAACCGGCACCGTCGCGCAGCGCCAACGCGCCATCGCATGAGCCGTCGATCTCGGCCGGTTGCTTGCCCGCCTGGCGCAGCACGATCTCGACGCTGCGCGCCTGCAGGCCGGAAAAATCGAATGTCTTGGGCGGCGAAGGCCGTGCCGCCGCGTCGATGTAGAGCGTCTGCCGCGACACCCGCCAGCGTCCGTCGAAATGGCCATCGCCGCTGCCACCGCCGGCCGGCGGCAGATGCGTTTCGGCAACCGGTCCGGCCAGGTGCTGCAGCGTCCGGTAGGTCGCCTGGAAATCGCTGTTGCGGATCTCATGGCGGTCGTGGCCGAAAGGGCCGGCGCCGTTGGCCCGGTCCATGGCGCCGAGCTGGTGGTCGGCGAGCAGTGCCAGGAACCGCTTTTCATAGTCGCTTGTGCCGGCGTCTCCAAAAAATTGAGCGGCGGCGACCTGCGGCCCGGGTGTGCTGGCCGATAGCGCGGGGCGAGCGCAGGCCTCTTGGCCCTGCAGCAGGTCACAGGCATTGCGGCCGGGCGAGCCGGCACAGCCGGCAAGGACAACGAACGCCAGCCCGGACAGGGCCACGATAATGGCTGCGTGGCGATTCACCCGGTCGCCCCGGCCTTCAGGACGCTCAGTTGTGCCGGGTCGCGCGGCGGCATGAAGCCCTGCGGGAACACCTTGCAGACGGGGATGGCGAAAGTGGCGATCAGCAGCTCCGCCTTGCCGCGCATCTTGCGGGGTGCTGTCTTATCGTCGCGTATCGTTTTCGCCGAGGCGACAAGGGCACCATCGCAGTCGCAATGATTGTGGCGGGCGATGTAGCAGGCATCATGGATCCGGCAGGCTGCGTCGAGGCGGTCGACCGGCCGCGCCGACAGATCGCCGGTGCGGGTGCCGGGGCCGCAATAATTGCCGAAGACGAAAGGCGAAGGGCGGGCCATGGCGTAGCGGATCGGCTTGGGCAGGTCGGCCTCCGGCACTTTGGTCCATGGATTGGCGCATGCGGAAAGGGAGACCAGCGGCAGGATGGCAAGAACGGCTCGCATGTCTATCCGCGCCAGCTTTCTGAAAGATTTCCCACCTGGCGATCTGCCCGTGGCGGCGACTGCGCGCCTGATGCCACACTGGCCGGTTTTGTGGCAAGGAAAAGGCGGCGTGTCTAAACGAACAGGCTTCTCTCCTGCTCCACCGCCTTGGTGATGAAGCTGGCGACGATCTGGACGCGGCGCAGCGGCCGGACCGATTCGTGATAGACCAGCCAATAGGCGCGGCGGATGGGTGCGACCACGTCGACGGACACCAGTTCCGGCATCGATCGGGCGACGAAAGTGTGCAGGATGCCGATGCCGGCGCCCGAGCGCACCGCTTCGGCCTGGCCGAGCGCCGAGGAGATGGCGAAGCTGGTGCGCCAGTCCGGGCTGAACTCGGCCGCATAGTCGAGCGACGGGCTGACGATCAGGTCCGGCACGTAGCCTATGAGCGTGTGCTGATCAAGCTCGGCGGCTGTCTTGGGCAAGCCATGCGCCTCGGCATAGGCGCGCGAGGCAAACAGGCCGAGCGAATAGTCGACCAGCTTTCCCGCCACCAGCCGCCCCTCCGTCGGCCGCTCGACGGTGATGGCGATGTCCGCCTCGCGTCGCGACAGGGAGAAGGAGCGCGGCACCGGCACAAGCTGGATCGTCAGTTCGCGGTGCAGGCCCGTCAGTGCGCCAAGACGCTTGGCCAGGAAAGCGACGCCAAACCCGTCCGGCGCGCCGATGCGGACCGTGCCGGAGACGTCGTCGCCCTCGCCGGCGACGGTCGAACGCGCGGCGATCATGTCGCCTTCCATGCGCTCGGCAATGTCGAGAAAGCGCTCGCCGGCCGGCGTCAGTTCGCTGCCGGTGGTCAGCCGGCGAAACAGCTTCGTCCGCAGCGCATCCTCGAGTGCGGCGATGCGGCGCGAGACGGTGGCATGGTTGAGCTCCAGCCGCCTGGCTGCGCCAAGGATCTGGCCGGCCCGCGCCACGGCCAGGAAGATGCGGACGTCATCCCAGTTCATGGGGATGGTCCGATCTAATCGTGAACGCCGCGTTCCCGCCCACCCCCCTCTGTCCTGCCG
>NZ_JBFULQ010000045.1:0-21162 GCF_054049815.1 Mesorhizobium sp. P5_C1
GATGCAGGTCGGGGAACGCCGCAACCGAGGTAACGCCGGGCAGAGCCGCAACGGTTTTCAGCTGCTGAAGTGCTGCTCCTTCGATCCAGGTACGCGGTGAAAAACAATGCTGGATATGCGCCGTCGCGACAACGCGCGGCGAAGAGGAGCCTGAGCCCCCAATCAAATTGCCCATGATGGAACACTTCTGGATACAGGTCAGAAATCGGACGCCGTCAGGCGTCCGTTCGACCGGCGGCAGTCAGCAAGATGCTGGCTTACGCCGGAACCCTCGAGGGGTGTGCGGTGAAGATGTTCGTCATCTTTCGCTCCCATTCCAGAAAACAATCCGGGCCTCATAAACGAAGCGCGTGGAAAAACAAGCGCAATGCTGCAACACCCGCCGCACTGTTTCGAACGCGAAGGCTTCAGGCCTGCGCCAATCGACCTGCGGCCATCGCTTATTGCACCGCCGCTGTCCGCATGCCAAAAGCGGCCACGCCGCTCGGAGTTGCTCACGCTTGAAGTCTTTTCGCGACAAACGCCGCGACAACCGTCCGCATCAATCCGCGAAGGGTGCGGGGGACCAGCCACGTCCGCAGGCCGGCCGCGCTCCCGCCAGACCGGAACCGCAGCCGCGCGAGCGGCTTGAGGCGAAAGCCGACGACCGCTCCGAGCCGAAATCGGCGCCGCGCATCCTTGCCCGGCGCGATGGCGCCCTGCCCACCGAGCACCTCCCCGTGATCCTCGAAGTGGCGCCGAATGCCGATTATGCGCTGCTCGACAGCGGCGCCGGGCAGAAGCTCGAACAATACGGCCCCTACCGCATCGTGCGGCCCGAGGGCCAGGCAATCTGGCAAAAGGCCTTGCCGGCAAAGGACTGGGAGCGAGCCGACGCCATTTTTACCGGCGATACCGACGAGGAAGGCATCGGCCGCTGGCGGTTCCCGAAGACGCCGCTCGGCGAAACCTGGCCGATGAAGCATGACGGCATCGACTATCTCGGCCGTTTCACCTCGTTTCGCCATGTCGGCGTCTTTCCGGAGCAGGCCTCGCACTGGGACCATATGGCCGGGCTGATCACTGCGGCCAAGCGGCCGGTCAAGGTGCTGAACCTGTTCGGTTATACCGGTCTTGCCTCGCTGGTGGCGGCCCGCGCCGGCGCCGAGGTCACCCATGTCGATGCCTCGAAGAAGGCGATCGGCTGGGCCCGCGAAAACCAGGAAATGGCCGGGCTCGGCAGCAAGCCGATCCGCTGGATCGTCGACGATGCGGTGAAATTCGCCGAGCGCGAGGAGCGCCGCGGCAGCCGCTATGACATCATCCTGTTCGACCCGCCGGCCTATGGCCGCGGCCCGAAGGGCGAGGTCTGGCAGTTGTTCGAGGACCTGCCTGACTTGACCGACCTTTGCCGCGCGATCCTGACACCGAAACCACTCGCCATGGTGCTCACCGCCTATTCGATCCGCGCCTCCTTCTTCGCCATCCATGCCTTGATGCGCGACACCTTTGCCGGCATGGGCGGCACGGTCGAATCGGGAGAGCTCATCATCCGTGAAAAGTCCGCCGGCCGGGCGCTTTCGACCTCATTGTTTTCGCGTTGGGTGGCCTGAAATGAACGAGCGGCATGCAGGCGCACCCGGGCTGGTGAAGGAAGTCACCAGCCTCGCCAATCCGCTGGTCAAGGACATCAAGGCGCTCGCCCAGAAGAAATTCCGCGACCAGCAGAATGCCTTCATGGCCGAGGGGCTGAAGCTGGTCATCGATGCGCTCGATCTCGGCTGGCAGATCAGGACACTGGTTTTCGCCAAGGCCGGGCGCGGCAACGCCGCGGTGGAGAAGGTCGCTGCACGCACCGTTGCCGCCGGTGGCACGGTGCTCGAAGTGTCGGAAAAGGTTCTCGTCGCCATCACCCGCCGCGACAATCCGCAAATGGTGGTCGGGGTCTTCTCGCAAAAATTCCTGGCCTTGAAGGATATCCGCGCCGACAATGGCGATGTCTGGGTGGCGCTCGACCGGGTGCGCGATCCCGGCAATCTCGGCACCGTCATCCGCACCGTCGATGCTGTCGGCGCCAAGGGTGTCATCCTGGTCGGCGACACCACCGATCCCTTTTCGGTGGAAACGGTGCGCGCCACCATGGGTTCGATCTTTGCCGTGCCGGTGGCCAAGGCGACGACCGAGGCCTTCCTTGCCTGGCGAGGCGGATTTTCAGGCCTTGTCGCCGGCACCCACCTGAAAGGCGCGGTCGATTACCGCTCGGTCGACTTTTCCCGCGGCCCGGTATTGCTGATGATGGGCAACGAGCAGCAGGGGCTGCCCGAAAGCCTGGCGGCGAGTTGCGACAGGCTGTTTAGAATTCCGCAGGCTGGCCGCGCCGATTCGCTCAATCTTGCCGTTGCCACCGGCATAATGCTGTTCGAGATCCGGCGCGGCGCGCTGAAGCTCGAACCAATCGTGGACCAGCAATGAAGGTTGCCCGCCCGTGAGATCATGGTCCCCCTACGCGCTGCTCGTCGTCGCGGCCATAGCGCTCGATCAGTGGATAAAACACCTGGTCGAGACCGGCCTGCCCTTTCAGGAAAAGCTCGATCTCGTGCCGTTCCTGGCGCTGTTTCGCACCTACAACACCGGCATCGCCTTCTCGATGTTCTCGACCTTCGGCGACACCGGGCTGATTGTCATCTCGCTGGCGGTCGTTGCCTTCGTGCTGTTCCTGGCGACGCGGATCGCGCCGTCCCAGATCCTTGCCCGCACCGGCTTTGCTCTGATCGTCGGCGGCGCCCTCGGCAATCTGATCGACCGCGCCATATACGGCCATGTCATCGATTATATCCTGTTCCATACGCCGGTCTGGTCCTTCGCCGTCTTCAACCTGGCCGATGCCTTCATCTCGGTGGGCGCGGCCCTGGTCGTCTTCGACGAACTGTTCGGCTGGCGGCGCGAGCCCAGACCTTCGAATGCCAAGTCTTCCAAAGATTGACCCCGTGCGGCCATCGCCGCACAGTCCATGTCGCCAAACAAGATCGCGGAGAAAGAGATGCCCGAAACCTTCAAAGCCATCCTCGTTTCGCGTGACGCCGAGAAAAAGCAGTCGGTAGCCGTGACCGATCTCACCGAGGCCGACCTGATGGAAGGCGATGTCACCATCGCGGTCGAGGCGACGACGGTGAACTACAAGGACGGCCTTGCAATCACGGGCAAGGCGCCGGTGATCCGCCGCTGGCCGCTGGTGCCGGGCATCGATTTCGCCGGCACCGTCATCTCGTCTTCCCATCCTGACTGGCGCACCGGCGACAAGGTCATCCTGAACGGCTGGGGCGTCGGCGAAACCCACTTCGGCGCCTACGCCGGCCGCGCCCGCGTCAAGGGCGACTGGCTGGTGCCGCTGCCGCAAGGGATGAGCCCGCATGACGCGATGGCGGTCGGCACCGCCGGCTATACCGCCATGCTCTGCGTCATGGCGCTGGAACGGCACGGCATCCTGCCCGATCGCGGCCCGGTGGTGGTGACAGGGGCGGCAGGCGGCGTCGGCTCGGTCGCGGTCTCGATCCTGTCCAGCCTCGGCTACCATGTCGTTGCTTCCACCGGCCGCAACGCCGAAAGTCCCTATTTGATCAACCTTGGCGCCGCCGAAGTGACATCGCGTGACGAGCTTGCCCAGCCGGCCAAGCCGCTGGCCAAGGAGCGTTGGGCCGGCGGCGTCGACGCGGTCGGCAGCCACACGCTGGCCAACGTCCTGTCGATGACCTCCTATGGCGGCGCGGTCGCCGCCTGCGGCCTGGCCGGAGGCATGGACCTGCCAGCGAGCGTCGCCCCCTTCATCCTGCGCGGCGTCTCGCTGCTGGGCATCGATTCGGTGATGGCGCCGAAGGCAGTCCGCCTCGAAGCATGGCGGCGCATCGGCACCGACCTCGATCTGCAGAAGCTTGCCAGCCTGGCGACGACCATCGGTTTCGACGGCATCATCGATGCCGCCCATGACATCGTCGACGGCAAGATCCGCGGGCGCGTCGTCGTGGATATGTGAGCCGCTCGACTGCCCTGAGAGGGCGGACGGAATTGCCACGTGTGCCGGCAAATCCACCACCGCCGGGGCGAAAAGCACTCATCCGCTAAAATTCGAACGATCCGCCGCAATTTTCCATAATCTCTATCTGGCAAGGGTTTCGCATGATCGCGGAATCCGGCAGCCAACAGGTGGACACGGGCGAAGACGTCGATGCGGCGCCGACGCCAACGCGGCGCTTTGTCGCCGCGCCGCCGCTGGTGCCAGAGCCCGAACCCGCCGGGCGCGAAGGCCTTCCGTTGCTGGCCTTCGCCGCCATCGTCGTGCTGGCAGGCCTTGCGCATCTGACCGGAGCACCGATCTTTATCAGCGTCGCATTGCTGGCAGTCGGCCTAGCCGGCGTTGCCCTGCATCTGCGCGTCAGGCGGAGCGAACAGCGCACGGCGGTCCTGCTCGACGAGACCACCGCCCGCAGCCGCGCCGAGATCGAGACGCTGGCCGACCGCATGTGGGAAATGCAGGAGAGCGAGGAGCGCTTTCGCGGCCTGATCGACGCACTTGGCGACCTCGTCATTCATCGCGACCGCGATGGCTACATCGTCTATGCCAACAAGATCTTCGCCGACCTCGTCCAAAGCGATCAACGCGACCTCGCCGGCAAGACCCTGGCGGAACTCGGCATCGATGTCGGCATCGTTCCCGATGCCGCCTTTTCCGATCATGAATGCCTGAGTTCCACCGATGTCTCCATCCGCACGCCGAGCGGTCCGCGCTGGTTTTCGTGGATCGAACTGTCGGTGCGCGACAAGGACAGCGGCGCCGTTTCGCATCGCGCCATCGCGCGCGACATCACTGCCCGCAAACGCGCCGAATCCTCGCTTATCACCGCTCGCGAGCGGGCTGAATACGCCAGCCAGGCCAAATCGCGCTTCCTCGCCACGGTCAGCCATGAAATTCGCACGCCGATGAACGGCATCATGGGCATGGCCAGGTTGCTGGCCGACACCAGGCTGTCGCCGGAACAGCAGACCTATGTCGGCGCCGTCTCGACCTCGGCCAGCGCATTGCTCGCCCTGATCGAGGATCTACTCGATTACTCCAAGATCGAGGCGGGGCGCTTCGACCCGGAGCCGCAGCCGATGTCGGTGCGCGAGATCGCCGACAACATCGTCGAATTGCTGGCTGCCCGCGCCTTCACCAAGGATATCGGGCTGGGCTGCCATGTCGAACCCGACGTGCCGCAATTGATCACCGCCGATCCGGGCAAGGTCAGGCAGGTGCTGCTCAACCTCATCGGCAATGCCATCAAGTTCACCGACAGCGGCGGTGTATTGGTGAGCATCGCACGCGCGCGCACCGAAACGACCGACCGCATCTGCTTCACTATCGCCGACACCGGCCCAGGTCTGCACGAAGACGACCTGGAGCGCATTTTCGAGGAGTTCGAGCAGGCCGACGGCACCTCAACGCGCACGCATGGCGGGGCCGGCCTCGGCCTCGCCATCTCCAAACGCCTGGTGGCCGCCATGGGCGGCACGATTTCAGTATCGAGCCGGCTCGGTCAGGGATCCGAGTTCGTCTTTGAAATCCCGGTAATATCGGCCACCGAAGCGCCGCAGGGCAGGCAGAACGCGCTCTCGGGCAAGCGCGCGGTGATCCTGTCGAAAAATGCCGTCGAGGCCGATGCCATCGCCCGCACCATCCGCGCCAATGGCGGCGCGGTCGATGTCGCCATCACCGTCGCGCAGGCCGCGCCCTTCGCCGACGGCTGCGATGTGCTCCTGGTCGACGCGGCGATGGAAGCGAGCGATGGAAGGCTGCTCAAGCGCCTTCGCCAGAGCGGTTTCGCCGACTGCGAGGCCATCACGCTGATCGCGCCGACCGACCGCGGCATGCTTGGCGAGTTCCGCGCCAGCGGCTACGCGACCTTCCTTGCCAGGCCGGTGCGTGGCGGAACGCTTCTGCGTGTGCTGTTGAGCAGCAATGCTCCCGCCCTCGCCCCGCCGCAGCCGGAAAACCGCCACGCGCCCGCGTTTCGTGCCGTCGGCAACCGCCAGCGCGGCCTGTCGGTGCTGATCGCCGAGGACAATGACATCAACGCCATGCTTGCCCGCGCCACGCTGCTGAAGGCCGGGCATCGCGTCAAGGTGGTCGGCAACGGCAAGGCCGCCGTCGAGGCTGTCACCGGCGCCGGGCACAACCATCGCTTCGACGTGGTTCTGATGGACCTTCACATGCCGGTCATGGACGGGCTGGACGCGATTGCCGCCATCCGCCGCTACGAGGAGGAGACCGCCGTGCCGCCGGTGCCGATCATGGTGCTGTCGGCTGATAGCCAGGAAAAGACCCGCCATGCGGTGCTTGCCCATGGCGCCAGCGGCTTCGTTACCAAGCCACTCGACCCTGACGCGCTGGTCAATGCCGTCGAGGGACAGGTCGCGGCCTAGGGCATGATCCCGAGCCGAAGGTCAGGAACTTCGACAGCCCATCCACCCCGCCCGCTGGCGTAACGTAGCCGGTTGACCGTATTCGCCAGCCGACGAAGTATTGCCCACGACGTCGTATCACGGTACTGTCACAATCCTGTTGCACCTACACCGTATCCCCGTGCCAAGAGGGATGGCTCGAAGGAGAATCCTCGTGCATACAGTTATGCCGGAATGTGACACTCGGCCGAACGCCAGCAGCGCCTTGCTTGCCGGACGTAACGTCGATTCCGTCATAAAGGGCGCAGCACTCGGCCGTATCGGTAATCTCGAAGTGCGGCTCGCCCGCAACGAGGCCGAGATCGCGGCCGCGCAGGAAGTCCGCTACCGGGTGTTCTACGATGAACTCGGCGCCAGGAAGGATTTGTTCCAGGCGCCGGATCGCCGTGACGCCGACCGGTTCGATCCGCTCTGCGACCATCTGCTCGTATTCGATACTTCGCTTTCCGGCCCCGAACATCGACGTATCGTCGGCACCTATCGCCTGCTGCGGCAAGAAATCGCGGCCGCCGCTGGAGGCTTCTATTCCGAAGGTGAATTCGAGCTGACCAAGCTTATCGCCCGTCACCCCGGTCAGCGTTTTCTCGAGCTCGGCCGCTCCTGCGTTTTGCCTGAATATCGTTCGAAGCGCACCATCGAGGCGCTGTGGCAAGGTATCTGGGCCTATATCAACCACTACGAAATCGGTGTGATGACCGGTTGCGCGTCCTTCCACGGCACTGTGCCGGCGGCGCATGCCGAGGCGCTTACCTATCTCGCCCACCACTGCCGGACGAATTCGGCCTGGGACGTGCGCGCGGTGTCCGGGCGCTACTGTTCGATGGATCTGATGCCGATCGAGGCGGTCAATGCCAAGGCGGCGATCGCGGCGATGCCGCCGCTGGTCAAGGGCTATCTGCGCGTCGGCGCCCGCATCGGCGATGGCTGCGTCATCGACCGCGAATTCTCAACGGTCGACGTGTTCGTCGTGATGCCGGTCAAGGAAATCGGCGCCCGCTACGTCAACTACTATGGCGGGGAAGCCCAGCGCTTCGCTGCGTGAACAGCCGAATAGCGAATAGGACGTCGTGGCCGGAGTTGCGCGGCAACAACCGCTATTCGCTACTCCCTATTCGCTATTCCCTCTTTTCACGGAATATCTTCCGGTCGCCGGCCGGGCCGGCTCTTGTAGGGCGGAAACGCCCAGCCGAAGCGAAGCGCGCCGCCGCGCACGGCGAACGCCGCGGCGAAGCCGGCCCATCCTGAGACAATCTGCGGTAAGCCAGCCACATCGCCTGCTGTAAAGATGGCAGCGCCGACGAGCGCGGCCGTGACATAGATTTCGGGCTTCAGCAGCACCGAAGGCTCCCCGGCCAGAAGATCACGCAGGATACCGCCGAATGTAGCGGTAAGCATGCCGGTGATCACCGACACCGCCGGCGAGCCGGTGATGGCGAGCCCCTTGGCCGCGCCCATCACGGAAAACGCGGCAAGGCCGATTGCGTCGAGCCAGAGCAGCAGCTTGTAACGGGATTCGACACGGTGTGCGGTGAAGAACACCACCACCGCCACCACCGCGCAGATCAGCAGGTAGTCCCGGTTTCCCACCCAGAACACCGGCACGTTGAGGATCAGGTCGCGAAACGTGCCGCCGCCGATGCCGGTGACGCTGGCCAGGAACAGGAAACCGATAATGTCGAGCTGCTTGCGTGAAGCAGCAAGCGCCCCGGTCGCGGCAAAGACGGCGACGCCGGCATAGTCGAGAAGAGCGATGGGGTTCATGAGTGAGCGAATAGCAAGAAGGGAGTAGCGAATAGGGAATAGCACGAAGCCACTTGGCCGCTATCAACTATTTCCTACTCGCTACCCCCTATTCGCTACTCGCTCTCGTCAGGCATCCTTCTCGGCCTGCTCATTGACAGGCCCAGGCTCGACTGGGGCTTCCGCGGCAAACTTCGGGCCGCCCTTGGCGACGCCGACCATGGCCGGGCGCAGCACCCGCTCGCCGATCGAATAGCCCGGCTGGACGACCTGGACCACGGTGTTGGCAGGGACATCCGGATTGGGCACTTCAAACATCGCCTGGTGGAAATTGGGATCGAACTTCTCGCCTTCAGGCGTGAGTTTCTTGACCCCGTGCCGTTCCAGCGCCGACAGCATGGCGCGCTCGGTGAGGTCGACGCCTTCGATCAGCGCCTTGAAGCCGGCGTCCCCGGATGCCTTGGCTTCAGCCGGGATGGCGTCGAGCGCACGGCGCAGATTGTCCGACACCGACAGCATGTCGCGCGCGAAATTCGCCACCGCGTAAGTGCGCGCGTCGTGCACGTCGCGCGCGGTGCGGCGGCGCAGGTTTTCCATCTCGGCCGCGACGCGCAGCGCGCGGTCCTTCAGATCCTCATTTTCCTTCAGCAGCCGCACAAGGGCTTCATAGTCGCCATCGATGCTGCCTTCCGTGCGCTCGGCATTGGCCTCGGTCGCCTCGACTTCATCGGGCGCGCGTTCGTCTTTTGCCTGGTCGCTCATCGCCGTTTCCCGTCAATCTCGAATGATATGGATTTTGAGCCCGATATCGAGGTTTGGCGGCCAAAAATCAAGGGGTAAGCGATGGTAGAGGCCCTTGACCAGGGCGGGGCAACGAACGGCACGGTCTTTCGATCTTAATTCAAGCTTTACCTTAAATGACGGCTTTGCTTGCCACAAAGGCGTGGTGCGGGAACCATTCCCCTGCTGGAGGAGTTTCGAAGCTGACACAGGATTTTGAGATTATGACCCGCAACAAAGGCGAAAAGGGAGAACGGTTGGCCACCGAGGTCAGGCGCCAGTTCGGTGCCGAGGCGGTGACGCGCTTTCTGCGTACCTTGCCGGCCTTCCGCACCGAGACCGACATTCCCGACCGCCTCAGGGAGCTGCTCGATCGCCTCGACGGGGTGGAGGACAGCGACGCCGGCTGGCGCCGGCAGTAAGCGCAACGATCGATCTGGCAACAACCCTCCATCGGCAATAGCCTGAGAGAGCCGAACCATCTAGTGATGGATGCGTTATGATTCACATGGAGGACGTAGTGCGCAAGGTTTCGACCACCTCATTGCTGTCGGCGCTTGTCGGCCTTGGCGCCGTTGCATTGGTGGCCTTTCCGTCACAGGCAGAGAGCCTGCAGCTGGAATTGGGCAAACATGGCCCGCGGCTGAAGCTCCTGCCAGATTGCGATCCCAACTACGACGATTGCGATGTCCGCAGCGACGACTGGCGCGACCGTCGCCACTCACGAGGCTGCACGGAAGACCGGGCTCTCGACAAGGCGGAACGGATGGGCATTCGCCGGGCAAGGATAGAGTCCATCGGCCGCCGCGAGATCACCGTCCGGGGCAGACAGTATGGCGACCGCGTGCGCGTGACTTTTGGAACCGAGCGCGGCTGCCCCATCCTCGATCGGGAGTAGTGATCGCCCCAAAGCAGAAAAACCCGGCGCTCCAGGGTGAATCGTCGACTGGGTCAAGTTGGGACTGACCGGGTCGACCGCCGTGCCACGCGACAATTACGCACAGTAATTTTGCGTGATCCCTGTCTTGCGGTGGCGGGACACCCCGCCTATGATTCCTGATGAACATGATTTCCCCTGAGGCGGCTGCCAACAGCAAGCGCGCCTGGCTGAAGATTCTGGCACGCTACAAGAAGCCGGATAGGCGCCGCAGCGCGCTCGAACTCGCCATCACCCTTATTCCCTTCGTCACGCTCTGGGCGCTCTCTTCGGCCGCCTACTCCTACGGTCATTGGTGGGGTCTGGTCCTCATTCTTCCGGCGGCCGGGTTTCTGGTGCGCATCTTCATGATCCAGCACGACTGCGGMCATGGTTCCTTCTTCGCCAATCGTTATGCCGACGACTGGATCGGCCGCGCGCTCGGCATCCTGACGCTGACGCCCTACGACTGCTGGCGGCGCGCCCACGCGACCCATCATGCCAGCGCTGGCAATCTTGACGAGCGCGGCATGGGCGACATCAGGACGTTGACCGTTGCCGAATACCGGCAATTGTCATGGCGGGGCCGTCTCGCCTACCGTCTCTATCGTCACCCGCTGGTGATGTTCGGGCTGGGACCGATCTGGCTGTTCATCTTCGAGCAAAGGCTGCCTGTCGGCATGATGCGTGGCGGCCTGACGCCTTGGGTGTCGTCAATGACCACCAATCTTGGCATCGCGGTTGCGGCGGCTATCCTCATCTGGTTCGTCGGCCCCGGCGCGTTCCTGGTTGTCCATCTCCCGATCGTCATCCTTGCCGGTTCGGCGGGCATCTGGCTGTTCTACGTCCAGCACCAGTTCGAGGAGACGGAATGGGCAAAGGATGCGGACTGGGAATTCCAACACGCCGCCTTGCACGGATCGTCCTACTACGACCTGCCGCCGGTGCTGAACTGGTTCACCGGAAATATCGGCGTCCACCACGTCCACCACCTCTCCGCCAAGGTGCCGGGCTACCGGTTGCAGGAAGTGCTGCGGGATTATCCGGAACTGCGCGGCATCGGTCGCGTCACGCTGCTCGACAGCCTGCGCTGCGTCAAACTGGCGTTGTGGGACGAGAACCGCCGCAAGCTGGTGTCGTTCCGCGAGGCGCTGGCGGCATAAAGAGACCGCCGCACCATACGGCGCGGCGGCATTTGGCAAATCCTGGATTTGTCTTGACGCAATTCCGGACGGAAAACCTTTCACCCTTTTCCTGGAATTGCCCGGCGGGTCAGGCCGCCTGACGCTCTTCGCGCATCAGGATCTCGCCATGGCGGATCTCGGTGCCCAGCACCTTCAGGCATTCGCGGATGAAATTGGACAGGCCCGGCCAGCCCTTGGCTGAAACAAGATTGCCGTCGACATGGGCGCCGGTCGGCGCGACGTCGATGTAGATGCCGCCGGCCAGCGTCACCTCCGGCTCGCAATAGTGAAGCGCTGCGACTTCCCGGCCCCGCACCACGCCGTCGACGGCGATCAGGATCTGCACGCCGTGGCAGATGGTGAAGATCGGCTTGCCGGCCTCATGGAAATGCCGCACCAGCCCCTGCACCCGCTTGTCGATGCGGATGTATTCCGGCCCGCGCCCGCCCGCCGCATACACGGCATCATAGTCGTCCGGCTTCACCTCGGCGAAGGTCTTGTTGAGGATGTAGTCGTGGCCGAGCTTTTCCGTATAGGTCTGGTGGCCTTCGAAGTCGTGCAGCGACGTCTTCAGGATGTCGCCGGCCTTCTTGTCGGGGCACACGACATGCACCGTATGGCCAACGGCATGCATGGCCTGTTCAAAGACGAAAATCTCGTACTCCTCGCTGAACTCGCCAACGAGCATCAATATCTTCTTGCCAGCCATTCCCGGTTCCTCCCTTGTGGCCACATTTATTTCGGATGATGAAATAATGGACCTATCCTAAGGGCAGGAAGGCGAAAGGGAAAGCACAAATCCCCCGTTGGTAAGACCAGTTCCCGTCGGCCGGGGATGGCATCGCCATAGATCGCTTCAAAACAGGCGAAATTAGCAACACTGGTTCGACCAGAACTCCTTCAGGCCACCGCCTTGATCATGTCCGCCGCCTTTTCGGCGATCATGATGGTCGGTGCATTGGTGTTGCCGCCGATCAGCGTCGGCATCACCGAGGCGTCGACCACCCGCAAGGCCCGTATGCCGCGCACGCGGAGCTGCGGATCGACCACCGCCATGTCGTCGATGCCCATCTTGCAGGTGCCCGCCGGGTGATAGATCGTATCGGCGCGGGCTCGGATATGGGTCATCAGCTCGGCATCACTCGATACGCCGGCGGTGTAGATTTCCTTGGCGCGGTATTTGGCCAGCGCCGGCGCCTCCAATATGCCGCGCATCATTCTGACACCCCTGAGCAACAGTTCGGCGTCGCGTTTGTCGGACAGAAAACGCGGATCGATTCGCGGTGGCGCCAGCGGGTCGCGCGCCGACAGCCCGACCTCGCCGCGCGAATGCGGCCGCAGCACGCAGACGTGGCAGGAAAAACCATAACCCATATGCAGTTTGCGGCCATGATCATCGACGATGGCGATGCAGAAATGCAGTTGCAGATCGGGACGGTGGATCGCCGGGTCGGATTTGAGGAAGGCGCCGCCCTCCGCGTAGGGCGTGGCGATCATGCCGCCGCCATCCCTGCGCCAGCGCCGCAGATGCCGCAGCAGTCCAGGCAGACCGCGCAGGCCAATGCCCATCATGTCGGTATACTTCGATTTCCAGCCCATGATGAAATCAAGATGGTCCTGCAGGTTCTTGCCGACGCCGGGCAGTTCATGGACGATCGGAATTCCGTGGGCTGCAAGCTCGACAGCCGGGCCGATCCCGGACAGCATCAAGAGCTGCGGCGAGCCGAAGGCACCGGCGCAGACGATGACCTCGCGCCTGGCTTTCGCAACGGCTTCATTCTTGCCAGCGCGATAACGCACGCCGGCAGCCCGCTTGCCTTCAAGGACGATACCCGTGGCGTGCGCTCCGGTGACAACGGTGAGGTTTGGCCGGCTCATGGCCGGGTGTAGATAGGCGGCGGCAGCCGAACAGCGCTCGCCATTGCGGCGTTCGCCCCAGAATTGCGTGACCTGATAAAGTCCGGCCCCTTCCTGTTCGACGCCGTTGAAATCATCGTTGCGCCGGACCTGGTTTTCGCCACAGGCCTCGACAAAGGCCTTGGAGAGCGCACGCGGCTCCTGCTGCTCGGCGACCCGCAATGGTCCCTCGCCACCGTGCAAGGCATCCGCACCACGCTGATTGCCTTCCGCACGCCGGAAATAAGGCAGCACCTCGCCCCATGACCAGCCGTCACAGCCGAGATTGGCCCATTCGTCATAGTCGCTGCGGTGCCCGCGTGTGTAGAGCATGGCATTGATGGCGCTCGAGCCACCCAGCGCCTTGCCGCGCGGCTGGTACCCCTTGCGGCCGCCAAGCTCTGGCTGCGGCACCGTCTCGAAGGCCCAGTTGTTGATCTTCGGCCGGCCCGGCAACAACGCTATGACGCCTGCCGGCGCGCGGATGAGCAGGTTTGTACCCTCGCCGCCGGCTTCGATCAGGCATACCTTTTTCGATGGATCTTCGGAGAGCCGCGCGGCAAGCGTGCAGCCGGCGGACCCGCCACCGGCAATGACATAGTCGAAATCCATGATCTCCTCCCGGACACCCGGCGGATGTTTCCGTCCGGATGGCCAAGAGAAGGCCCTATCAGAGGCGTTGTAAAGGCACGCGGAATTACCGCTGCGTCAGCTGACGCGAACGCGCCGCCAGGAATAGTTTGGTCCCCTGGGCTCCGGCATGGCAGTTGGCTGGTAGTAGAGCCCCAACCCGCCGGTGCGGCCCTCTTCCAGCCGTTTCAACAGCACCGGGTTAGATATCTCGAATTCGTCGAAGCCGAGCCGCAGCATATGCGGCAACTGGTCGACCAGCACCTGGCCGGTGGCGCGCACCGCACCCTCGAAATGATAGCGGCTGCGCAGCAATTCGCCCTTGGAGAAGGAACGGCCATCGCTGAAGGCCGGGAAGGCCAGCGCCACCAGCGACAATTGGTCTAGCAGATCAGCGATCTTCTCGAGCTGGTCGCCGGGCTGCAGCGCGACACCGAGCCGCTCCCTGGCGGACCGGCGCACCTCCGGGTCGAGAGCGAGGAACGCCTGCAGCGGCAGGATGAAGCGGCCATTGCCGGACAGCGCGTCCGCGCCTTCGGCATGAGCCCACTCGTCCTCGCGAAAACCCGTCGGGGTCCAGAGGCGGGTCTCCGGTGTGGTCGGTTCGGTCATCAAAAATTCCTAAAGCCCAAAGAATCCCAGGATGTTGAAATTCAGGTCAGGCCGAGACGAAAATGGTGGCTTCCGAGAACCGGAGCGGAGCGTACCAAAGTACGTGAGCACCGGAAGCGCAGGAAGCCGCCATTTGCAGGCCGGCATCACCTGAATATCACATACCCTAGAGCGATGCGTCGGTCAGCGACTTTTCCAGTCCCGACAGGTGAATGCCGCACTCGGTCTTGGCATGACCGGCCCAGCGGCCGCTGCGCGCGTCCTCGCCGGGCTGCACCGGCTGCGTGCACGGGAAGCAGCCGATCGACAGATAGCCATAGGCGACCAGCGGATTTTCGCGCAGCGCATGCGCGCGCATGTAGTCCGCCTGGTCCGATGTCGTCCAGTGCGCCAGCGGATTGATCCGGATGCGCGGGCCGACCGCCTCGAACACAGGAAGCCTTGCCCGGGTCGAGGCCTGGAAGCGCTTGCGGCCAGTGAACCAGGCGCGGAAAGGTGCAACGCCACGCGCCAGCGGCTCGACCTTGCGCACGTCGCAGCAGGCGTCGGTATTGCTCTGGTGCAGATTGCCCGTCGGGTCGATCCGTTCGAGCGCTGCTTCTTCGGGCTTGATCACCCGGATGTTGGGCAGCCCGAAATCGGCGGCAAGCGCGTCGCGATAGCTGAGCGTCTCCTCGAAATGCTTGCCGGTGTCGAGGAAGATGACCGGCAGCGTCCGGTCGATCTTGGAGATCATGTGCAGCAGCACGGCCGAATCCGCGCCGAATGACGACACCGCGGCGATCTCGTCGTGGAACAGTTCGCGGGCCGAGCGTTCGATGATCTCTAGCGGGGTCAGATGGCCATAAAGCGCATCGAGCCCCGCCGCTTTCGCAGCTATGCCGTCATCGACGACGTCGACGATCTGGTCAAGCGGCCTTGGCTTCGCCAGCATAGAGCGCCTCCTTGAACGGCGCGGGACCGACTCGGCGGTAGGCGTCGATGAATTTTTCTTGTGGGTTGAGCCGAAGGCCGAGATAGGTCTCGACGATCTGCTCGATGGCGTCGGTGATCTCTTCCGAGCTGAAGCCGCGACCGATGATCTCGCCGACCGAAGTATTCTCGTCGGCCGAGCCGCCCAGCGTCACCTGATAGAGCTCGGAGCCCTTCTTCTCGACGCCGAGGATGCCGATATGGCCGACATGGTGATGGCCGCAGGCATTGATGCAGCCGGAGATCTTCAGCTTCAGTTCGCCGATCTCGCGCTGCCGCTCCAGCGAGGCGAAGCGGCGCGAGATTTCCTGCGCGATCGGGATCGAGCGCGCCGTCGCCAGCGCGCAATAGTCGAGGCCCGGGCAAGCGATGATGTCCGATATCAGGTTGGAATTGGCCGTCGCCAGCCCGATGTCGACCAGTGCGTCATGGACCGCCTTGAGATCGGCGCGCGCCACATGCGGCAGGATCAGGTTCTGCTCATGGCTGACRCGAAGCTCGTCGAAGGCGTATTTCTCGGCGATGTCGGCGACTGCTTCCATCTGGCTGTCGGAGGCATCGCCCGGCACCTCGCCGATGCCCTTCAGCGAAATGGTCACCGCCGCATAGTCGGGATGGCGGTGCGTCACCACGTTCTGGTCGAGCCAATCGGAAAAGCTCTTCGAATCGAGGCGCGCCAGCTTAACCGCTGCGTCGCCGTCCGGCCGGTCATTGAGCGCCGGAGGCGCGAAATAGGCCTGGATGGCGCGGATATCRGCATCCGGCAATTTCAGCTCGGCGTCCTTCAGTTCCTGCCACTCGGCCTCGACCTGGCGGGTGATTTCCTCGACGCCGGTCTCGTGGACAAGGATCTTGATGCGCGCCTTGTACTTGTTGTCACGGCGGCCATAGAGGTTGTAAACGCGCAGGATCGCCGTGCAGTAGGACAGAAGGTCGGCTTCCGGCAGGAAGTCCCGGATCTTCCTGGCCACCATCGGCGTGCGGCCCTGGCCGCCGCCGATATACACGGCGAAGCCGAGTTCGCCGGCGGCGTTCTTCTTCAGGTGCAGGCCGATGTCGTGGGTCTGGATGGCGGCGCGGTCACGTTCGGCACCTGTCACCGCGATCTTGAACTTGCGCGGCAGGAACGAGAATTCCGGATGCACCGACGACCACTGGCGCAGGATTTCCGCATAGGGGCGCGGATCGGCGACCTCGTCAGCGGCGGCACCGGCGAAATGGTCGGCGGTGACATTGCGGATGCAGTTGCCGCTGGTCTGGATGGCATGCATCTCGACGCTTGCCAGATCCGCCAGGATCGCCGGGATGTCAGACAGCGCTGGCCAGTTGAACTGGATGTTCTGGCGCGTGGTGAAATGGCCGTAGCCCTTGTCGTATTTGCGGGCGATGTGGCCGAGCATGCGCAACTGCTTGCCGTTCAGCGTGCCATAGGGCACCGCGATGCGCAGCATGTAGGCGTGCAGCTGAAGATAGACGCCGTTCATCAGCCTCAGCGGCCGGAACTGGTCCTCGGTGATCTCGCCGGCAAGGCGGCGCTGGACCTGGTCGCTGAACTCGGCGACGCGGGCCTGGACAAAATCGTGGTCGAACTCATCGTAACGGTACATGCTTCGTCTTTCAGGGCGCGTCCGCCCATGCCTGGTGTCTTGTTAAGCTGCCCGAGTCGCCTGCTTGGCAGCCTGCTTGCCGAGATCGTTGCGGATGGTCGGGCCGGCGGCGCGAATCTTCTCGCGCAACCGCACCGGCTCGACGATGCCGTTAACGACATCGGCGTCGATCAAATTGACGTCGAGCACTTCGTTGTCTGCATAGGCCTTGGCGCCGATCGCCTCCAGCCGATCCTCGGCCGCCTTGTCGTGCGCGAGGTCGGCATGGTCTACCGTCTCGGCCCAGCCGCCATCGGCATACCAGACGGCAATGCCATCACTAAGGCGGTTGGCGGTCAGTATCTTCATTGCTGAACTCCCTCAGTGGCAGCTGCGGACACGCCTGCATGCCTGTGAGCCGCAAGCGGCTCGGACCGTTCAAAGTTGGCGCCGGCAACCGCATCGCCGATGATGGTCATGACCGGGCCGGAAAGATCGGCACGCGCTTCCAGCGACGGCAGGTCGGCAAGCGTGCCGTGGAAGCGGCGGCGATTGGCGAGGCTGGCATTTTCGACCACGGCCACCGCCGTGTCGGGCGACAGACCGGCCTCGATCAGCCGGCCGGCAACCTCGGCCGCCACCGAGCGGCCCATATAGACGGCGACGGTCGCGCCCGAAATGGCAAGCTTGGCCCAGTCGGGCAGCGAATTGCCCTTGAGGTCATGGCCGGTCGTGAACACCATCGACGAGGAAACGCCGCGCAAGGTCAGCGGCAATTCGAAATCGGCGGCGGCGGCGAAGGCTGCGGTAACACCCGGAACCACCTCATAGGCGATGCCGGCATCACGCAGTGCCGCCATCTCCTCGCCGGCCCGACCGAACACCAGTGGATCGCCCGACTTCAGCCGCACGACACGCTTGCCTTGGCGCCCAAGCTCGACCAGCAGCGCATTGATCTCGGCCTGGCTCTTGGTGTGGCAGCCCTTGCGTTTGCCGACCGGCAGGCGCTCGGCATCGCGACGTCCCATGGCAACGACTGCTTCCGGTACCAGCGCGTCATGGACAATGACATCGGCTTCCATCAGCAGGCGGTGGGCGCGCAAGGTCAAAAGATCCTCGGCTCCCGGACCGGCACCGACGAGCGCGATATGGCCCGAAGGTGGCGTGTTTGAAAGCAGAAGATCGACGGCGGCGTCATGCGCCTGCGACAGCTGGCCTGCGTCCACGGCATGGGCAGGCGCGCCGCCGAAAAAGTCGCTCCAGAAGCGGCGACGGGCGTTGCCTTTCGGCAGCAGTTTCTCGGCAGCACCGCGAAACGACGCGGCAAGCGTTGCCAGCGGCCCAAGCGACGGCGACAGCAGCTGGTCGATGCGGCTGCGCAGCATCTGGGCAAGCACCGGGCCTGCCCCTTCCGTGCCGATGGCGATGGCAACCGGCGCGCGGTTGACCAGCGCCGGGGTGAAGAAATCGCAGAGCTCCGGCCGGTCGACGGCATTGACCGGGATCCCCAGACGGCGCGCGTCCGCGGCCACGCGGCGGTCGAGTTCGTCGTCGCCGCTGGCCGCAAACACCATGACCGCGCCTTCGAGCTGCGACACGTCGTACGTGGCGGCCACATGGTTCGCGCCAGCCTGAGCGATGAAGGCCAACAGGTCGGGCTCGACGTGTTCCGCAATGATGCGCAGGGCCGCGCTCGACTGCCCGATCAGCCGCGCCTTGGCCAGCGCCTCGTCGCCGCCGCCGACGATGGCCACGGTTTGCCCCTCGACCCGCAGGAAGACGGGGAAGGCATTGAGCTTGGGAACAGTGTGCGGCATGGACGCGAGCGTAATCCTGAACGGGCCTGCAGTTCTACGCGCGGGCGCGAAAAACCAGAAGGAACGCACTCGCGCATCGCTTGGCGGGATGCAATCGCTTTTCTGAAAGCCTGTCGGCCAAGAGAATAATATTCCTCGTTGGCACATGGGGCGGATTCAAGCTGCTGCCGCAGGCCTTCATTTGCGCCTCTTTTAGCGCCCGACGGAAAATATCGCAAAACAGTTTTTTCTAAATTCTACCAATTTGGTAGATTAAAGCCACCCTTACCAAAACCCATGTAGGGCAGCAAAATCGCTGCCCTTTTCGATCAGGTGGTGACTTGATCTGCGTGAATTCTGACGGCTATTTGTTTTCTGCGCCTCTCGCCGTCGATTTCGCGCGCTTGCGGGTTGCATCGTCGACACCCCTTCCACCATATTGCAAACAGGCGGCGGCTTCGGGCGGCGCACATCCTACATTTCTGGTTTGAAAGGCGCTCCATAGACAATGCCGCATGACACGCCCCTTATCGCCACCATCGTCGCCGGTCTGGGGCTGGCTTTCGTCTTCGGGGCTCTCGCCAACCGCTTCCGCATTCCGCCACTGGTCGGCTATCTCGTAGCCGGCGTGCTGGTCGGGCCGAACACGCCCGGCTTCGTCGCCGATGCCGGCCTTGCCAATGAACTCGCCGAAATCGGCGTCATCCTGCTGATGTTCGGCGTCGGCCTGCACTTCTCGCTGAAGGATTTGCTGTCGGTGCGCGCCATCGCCGTGCCCGGCGCCATCGTCCAGATCGGCTTTGCCACCGCGCTCGGCGCCGGGCTGTCCTGGATGCTCGGCTGGTCGATGGGCGCGGGCCTGGTTTTCGGCCTGGCGCTTTCGGTCGCCTCGACCGTTGTTCTGCTGCGCGCCTTGCAGGAGCGGCGGATGATCGAGACCGAGCGCGGCCGCATCGCCGTCGGCTGGCTGATCGTCGAGGATCTGGCCATGGTGCTGGCGCTGGTGCTGCTGCCGGCCCTTGCCGGCGTGCTCGGCGGCCAGGAGCAGGCGGACACCCATGTGAGCGGCGTGCTGTCGCTGCCGGCCAGCTACGGCATCTGGGGCGTCGTTGGCATCACGCTGGCCAAGGTCGCCGCCTTCGTCGTCGTCATGCTTGTCGTCGGCCGCCGGGTCATCCCCTGGATCCTCCACTATGTCGCCCACACCGGCTCGCGCGAACTGTTCCGGCTCGCCGTGCTGGCCATTGCGCTTGGCGTCGCCTTTGGCGCGGCCAAGCTGTTCGGGGTTTCGCTGGCGCTGGGCGCCTTCTTTGCCGGCATGATCATGAGCGAGTCGGAGCTCAGCCATCGCGCCGCCGAGGAATCGCTGCCGCTGCGCGATGCCTTTTCCGTGCTGTTCTTCGTTTCGGTTGGCATGCTGTTCGATCCGTTCAGCCTGATCAGCAATGGCTGGCCGATCCTGGCGACGCTCGCCATCATCGTCATCGGCAARTCRCTGGCGGCMTTCGTCATCGTCATYGCCTTCGGCTATCCGCTGGCSACGGCSCTRATGATTTCGGCMAGCCTGGCCCAGATCGGCGAATTYTCCTTCATCCTGGCCGAACTCGGTGTCGGGCTGAAACTATTGCCCGAACAAGGCCGCGACCTGATCCTGGCAGGCGCCATCCTGTCGATCGTCCTTAACCCGCTGATGTTCCTGGCCATCGACTGGATGAAACCGTGGCTTGAAGCCCGCGCCGCCAAGACGGCGCCACCAGTCGAGGCAAAGCCGCTCGGTCCGGCGACGGAACCCGGCCAGGTGGCCTCGGTCGCGGCGACGACCAACAGGGAAGACGGGCCGCCGCCCAGGACAATTCTCACCAACCACGCCATCCTGATCGGCTATGGCCGTGTCGGCAGCCTCGTCGGCGCGGCGCTGAAAGAGGCCGCCCTGCCCTTCCTCGTCATCGAAGATGCCGACAAGACGCTGGCCAGGCTGAAGGCCGACGGCATCGAGACCGTATCCGGCAATGCGGCGAATGCCGAAGTGTTCGCCGCCGCCAATCCTGAAGGCGCTAGGCGGCTGATCCTGGCCATCCCCAATGCCTTCGAGGCCGGCCAGATCGTGCTGCGGGCGCGGGCCGCCAACCCCGGCATCAACGTCATCGCCCGCGCCCATTCCGACGCCGAGGTCGAGCATCTCAAGGGGCTCGGCGCCGACACGGTCATCATGGGCGAGCGCGAGATCGCCCGCGGCATCGTCGAAGAGGTGCTTGGGCACAAGCCACCCGAGGCCTCTGAACCGTCCGCTGCCTGAGCCGATCCAGAACGATCACGGGTCGCCACTGGCCGATGGCCGGCGACAGATTGCATCGTCGATCTCAACCGTCCGCCCTCAATCGAATTGATCACGCAACGAATGCTGAGCCGCCATTCTGCGCAACGCTGCTGAGATACTGTGCAGGCGGCTTGCCTAGCGCCTTCTTGAACATGGTGATGAAGGCCGTCACGGACTCGTAGCCGAGATCTGCCGAGACCTGCTGCACGCTCGCGCCAGAGGCCAGTTCCCGTATCGCGACGATCAGATGCAGTTGCTG
>NZ_JBFULQ010000046.1:0-21027 GCF_054049815.1 Mesorhizobium sp. P5_C1
CGCCCGGTCATGTCGACTTCGCCTATGAAGTGTCGCGCTCGCTCGCCGCCTGTGAGGGCTCACTGCTGGTGGTCGATGCCTCGCAGGGCGTCGAGGCGCAGACTCTGGCCAATGTCTACCAGGCGATCGACAACAACCACGAGATCGTCGTGGTGCTGAACAAGGTCGACCTGCCGGCCGCCGAGCCCGAGCGCATCCGCGAGCAGGTCGAGGAGGTGATCGGCATCGACGCTTCCAACGCCGTGCTGATCTCGGCCAAGACCGGGCTTGGCATTCCCGACGTGCTGGAAGCGATCGTCCACCAATTGCCGCCGCCGCGCGAGGGCGACGCCACGGCTCCCTTGAAAGCGATGCTGGTCGACAGCTGGTACGACGCCTATCTCGGCGTCATCGTGCTGGTGCGCATCATCGACGGCGTGCTGAAGAAGGGCCAGACCATCCGCATGATGGGCACCGGCGCCAAGTACCTGGTCGAGCGCACCGGCGTGTTCACGCCCGCCCGCATCAATGTCGACGAGCTCGGCCCCGGCGAGTTCGGTTTCTTCACCGGCTCGATCAAGGAAGTAGCCGACACCCGCGTCGGCGACACCATCACCGAAGACAAGCGCGCCACCGCCAAGGCGCTGCCCGGCTTCAAGCCGGCGCAGCCGGTGGTGTTCTGCGGCCTGTTCCCGGTCGACGCCGCCGATTTCGAGGATCTGCGCGCCGCGGTCGGCAAACTGCGCCTCAACGACGCCAGCTTCTCCTATGAAATGGAAACCAGCGCCGCACTCGGCTTCGGCTATCGCTGCGGCTTCCTTGGCCTCTTACATCTGGAAATCATCCAGGAGCGGCTGGAGCGCGAGTTCAACCTCGACCTGATCGCCACCGCGCCGAGCGTCGTCTACCGGCTGCTGCTCACCGACGGCTCGATGAAGGAGCTGCACAACCCGGCCGACATGCCCGACGTGGTGAAAATCTCGGCGATCGAGGAGCCGTGGATCCGCGCCACCATTTTGACGCCCGACGACTATCTCGGCGGCATATTGAAGCTCTGCCAGGACCGGCGCGGCATCCAGGCCGACCTGTCCTATGTCGGCAAGCGCGCCATGCTGACCTACGACCTGCCGCTCAACGAAGTGGTCTTCGATTTCTATGACCGGCTGAAGTCGATCTCAAAGGGCTACGCCTCCTTCGACTATCACCTGACCGACTATAAAGAAGGCGACCTCGTCAAGATGTCGATCCTGGTCAATGAGGAGCCGGTCGATGCGCTGTCGATGCTGGTGCACCGCACGGCGGCGGAAAAGCGCGGCCGGCAGATGTGCGAGAAGCTGAAGGAGCTGATCCCGCACCATCTGTTCAAGATCCCGATCCAGGCCGCGATCGGCGGCAAGGTCATCGCCCGCGAAACCATCTCGGCGCTGCGCAAGGACGTGACCGCCAAGTGCTACGGCGGCGACGTCTCGCGCAAGCGCAAGCTGCTGGACAAGCAGAAAGAAGGCAAGAAGCGGATGCGCCAGTTCGGCAAGGTGGATATCCCGCAGGAGGCGTTTATCCAGGCCTTGAAAATGGGCGATTGAGAAGCCGGTCGCCTATCTGCTGACAGGCCTAGTGAAGCTACGGATGTCTTCAAATCTCCGTAAGCTCGCAGCCATTTCAAGATCAAGTATGATCTCTGTCCCAGAACGGATTGGTGGCGCTCGGCTGTGTCGGCTTCGGCTGTTCATGACGTGCGGGGGCGTTTAACCGCAGCTTTCAGGTGGTGCTGGACGCACACGGCTTTCCCGATCATCGCGCGGACGACACCCAGTTCCCGCAATAACAAATGATACCAGGGAAGGTTGGTACGAGCCCGCACCAACCCTGAGTTGGTTGATCCTGCAGCGCCGGAGCGGTAGAAAAATCGGGCGGCGGACCTTAATCAGTTCGCCAGTGGCCGGCGCGGGCTCAGGCAGCTGCCCTCACCGGCATTCGCGCCGGCCATTTTGCCCCGCCACTGGATCGCCAGAGGCAGACGGCAACCTCTCGACACTCTGCTTCGCTTTCGCACAGCTCCCTTTGAGAATGCACCGCGTGGGCGTATCCTCCGCACGGCTTGGGGGAGACATAAAAATGCGTTCCAATCTGGACACCGTCGCCGCGATCGGCCTCGCCGTCGGTGGCGCCTTGGGAATGGCCGGCACTTTCGTCGCCAGCGACGCGCTGCGCGAAACGCTGTGGGCGATCGACGGCGTGGCCCTCGTGGTCGCGACGGCGCTGCTGACGATGAAGTATCAGCGGCTGGGCAACGACTGCGTCGCGGCCGGGTTCCTCACCTTCCTCGCCGGCGAGAGCCTGCTGCTGGCCGGCAATGCGGCGGGCCTGCAGGCCAGCGTTCCCTCCTATGCCGGCGGCATCTCGCTTTGGGCGGCGGCGCTGCTCATGGTCAGTGCGCCGAACACTTTTGCCTTGTGGATGCGGCTCACCGCTGTCGTGGCTGCCGTGCTGTTTGTCGCCTCGGTGGGCATGATCCTGTGGGGCGCGCCGTTGCTGCCGACCTCGTCGCCGCTGCCCGCCGCCGGCTATCCGTTCCTGGTGCTGACTTTTGTTGGGTGGATCTGGACTTTGGTGAGGCCCGGGCGGTGATGAGGTGGGGGCCGCGCTCCTTGCCCCCCCTGTGGGAGAAGGAAGGTGAACGTTGGCGCCGCCCCTCATCTGGCTGCGGCTCTCTCAGGCTTGGGTTCCTCGCCCCACGAAGTGGGGAGAGGTGGCCCGGCGAAGCCGGGACGGAGAGGGGCCTGCGCCGATTCTGGGAGGTTTGCTTCAAGGGTTCCTTATAGGCTTCCTGTCGTGCCAGTCAGCCCTCTGTCCTCGACGCGACTTTGACTTCGCGGATGTCGCCCCCCTCTCCGTCCCGGCTTCGCCGGGCCACCTCTCCCCCGTTTCACGGGGGCGAGGAACCAAGGACGGTTACCACTCAGCTTTCGATCCACACCTTCTCAAAATGCTGCTCGAGCGCCTGGTGCTGTTCGCAGCCTTCGATGCCTTTGCGGTAGGTGCGGTAGACCGAGCGCCAGTAGGGCTGGATGATGATGCCGGACTCGCGCAGGTTCTGCTCGATCTTGGCCATGATCTCCTTGCGCGCCTTGGCGGCGGGCATCGCCAGCGCCTTGTCGAGCAGCGTGTCGAACTCCGGATTGGCGTAGGCGCTTTCGTTCCAGGCGGCGCCGGATTTGTAGGCCAGCGCCAGCACCTGGACGCCGAGCGGGCGGCCGAGCCATTCGGTGCAGGAGAAGGGGTATTTGCTCCAGTCGTTCCAGAAGGTGGCGGCGGGCAGCACGGTGCGCTTGATCTTCAAGCCGGACTCGCGCATCTGCGCGGCGATGGCGTCGCCGGTGCTCTTTTGCCATTCGACATCGACGGAGATGAGGTCGAACTCATGGTCGGCCTTGCCGGCCTCGGAGAGTAGTTTCTTCGACCCCTCCACGTCGCGCTTGGCGGGGCCGATATCGGCATATTCGGGGTGCATGGGGCCGACATGGTGGTTGTCGGCGGGCTTGCCGCGGCCGTCGAGACCGAGCTTCAGCACGGCCGAATTGTCGACTGCGAGCTGGGCGGCGCGGCGCACTTTGGCGTCGTCATAAGGTGCGTTGCCGACATTGAAGCGGGCGACGATGGTGGAGCCGGTGGCGATCTCGGAATTCTTCAGCCCCATCTTGTCGGTCTGCGAGACGGCATCGGAGGCGGTCTCGTGGTCGGTGTCGATCTCGCCGGATTCGAAGGCCGACAGCATGGCGTTGGGGTCGGAGCCGTAGTCGACCCATTTGATGCCGTCGAGCCAGAATTCGCCCTTCCACCAGGGCTTGTCCTTACGCCTCACCTCTGCGCCGGTCTCGGCATTCCAGCTGACCAGCTCGCACGGGCCTGTGGTGACGGAAAGCGCCTTCAGGGGATCACCGTCGCCCTCATAGGAGCGGTGCATGATCAACGCCGGATAGTCGGCCATGCCGGCGATCAGCGAGATGTCGGGTTTTGGCAAATTGAGTTTGATGGTGAAGTCGTCGACCTTCTGGATGCCGCCATCGACCAGCTTCTTGGTGTCGGCATTGACCAGCGCGCCCATGCGCGCGGCGACCGAATTGCCTGCTACCGAGGCATCGCACCAGCGGGTGAGGTTGTGGATGACATCGTCGGCGTTGAAGGCATCGCCGTTCGACCAAGAAATGCCCTTGCGCACATGCAGGGTCAGCGTCCTGGCGTCGTCGCTCGCCTCCCAGCTTTCGAGCAGCCAGGGCTCGAAGGAGAAGTCGGTGTTCCAGCGCACCAGATATTCGTTGCAGTGGCGGGCGACGTTGGACATTTCGACGCCGTCGAAGGTGCGCGGGTCCTTGAAACCCTTGACGTTCATAGCGACGCGCAAGGTGCCGCCGCGCTTGGGTTCGGCGGCACGGGCGGGCGTCGAGGCAAGGCCGCCCAGCGCCAGCGCGCCGGCGGCGCTGACGCCGAGGCCGGCCATCAGCGCGAGATATTCGCGGCGGTTGATGCCGCCGGTCCTGAAATCGTCGGCGACGGGCTTTGCCTGGGGGTGCAGTTTCCGGTCGGTCAGCATGAATTTCATCGTCGTTCCCTCTTGTTGGGCGCCCCGGCCGGTCGACAGGCGCGGGGGGGGCGGACGCGACCGCCGGGGCGCCATTGCCTGAGAGGCGAATGATAAGGCGGGGTGACGTAGCGGAGTGTTCGGTTTTCCGCAGTGATTGTGCGGTGCTCCGCAGAAGGGACAGCCGATCTCCCCCCTTGTGGGGGAGATGTCCGGCAGGACAGAGGGGGGCGTGAAGGAGGCCAACCTTCGGTGCCCTGGTCATCCGGAATCAATTTGAAGGCACCTCTCGAATTGGCCGAGAGGTCGGCGGGACAGCGCCCCCCTCTGCCCTACCGGGCATCTCCCCCACGAGGGGGGATTGGCGCGTCACGGTCGGCGCTTCAATACGGCCACTCACCCCGGCCCAGCGCAGCGACCGCCGCGATGATCCGCGCAAACGCCTCCGCCGCCGCCGGGACGGTCGTGCGGGCGCGCAGGAAGCTATGCACCAGTCTCGGCTCCTCGTGCCAGAACGCCTTGCCGCCGGCGGCCAGCATGCGATCGCGATAGGTCTCGCCATCCGACGACAGCGGATCGCATTCGGCTGACACGATCACCGTTGGCGGCAGGCCGAAGAAATCGCGGCCGCGCAGCGGCGAGAAGGTCGGATCGTCAGGCGATTGCGCCTTGGTCGAGCGGACGTCGCGGTAGAAGGCGATGTCGTGCACCGAGAGCAGCGGCGCTTCGGCGTGCTCGACATAGGAGCCCGCACCTTCGTCGCCGCCGAGGCCGGGATAGATCAGCACCTGGCCGATCGCGGCGCCACGGCCTGTCGCCCGCGCCACCCCTGCTGCGAGGTTGCCGCCGGCGCTTTCGCCGCACAGCACGAGCGGCAGGCCGGTGGCCGCTGCCGCCCATTCGAAGGCGGTCACCGCATCGTCGAAGGCAGCGGTGTGGACATGCTCCGGTGCCAGGCGGTAGTCGACCGACAGCACGTCGAAACCGGTGCCGGCGCAGAGCTCGGCGCAGATGTCGTCATGGCTCTCGAGCCCACCGAGAATGAAGCCGCCGCCATGATAGTAGACCACCATCGCCGCTGCCGCCTTGCCGGCAAGCTGGTAGCGGCGGACCGGGATGTCGCGGCCGGCCGCGGCAATCAGGCCATCGCTGGCCTTGACCCCTGGCGGGCGGCCCTGGTGGAAGGCCCGGCACATCCTGTCGTAGACGGCGCGCTGCTTGTCGATCGGCAGGCCGATAATCTCGGGCGGATACCAGGCGTTGACCGCATCGATATAGGCCCACAAAGCCGGGTCGAGCCGGGTTTCGTATTTGCCGCGGCTGGTGCTTGGTCCCGCCGTCATAGCTCGGCGTAGAGCTCCGCCGCGTTTTCAAAGGTGAAGCGTAGCGGCACCGAGCCTTCGACCTGCCATGCGGTGACGCTTTCGCCCGCCAGCAGCCGGCAGGCCCCGTCGGTGTCGGTGACGGCGCCGCCATAGAGCCGGTTGGCGAGGTTGAGGATGCCGGTCTGGTGCATGGCGGCACTGCCGCTGCCGCAGGCATCCTTGACCAGCAGCACGCGAAAGCCCTTGGCGACGGCATCCTTCACGGTGGCGTCGATGCAGGCCTCGGTCCAGACGCCGGCAACGACCAGCCACTCGATGCCGACCGACTTGAGGTCGTGGGCCGCCGGGCCGGTGCGGAAGGCGCTGGCCTCGGCCTTGACCAGCAGGGCCTCGTCCTTGGCGGGCGCGACCTCATGGCAGATTTCGGTCAGCGGGTCGCTCTTGTCGGAAAAAGCCGACTTGCCGTCGGCACCGAGCGGATGAAAGGGCCGGTCCTGCTTGTCGAGATCGACGATGTAGGCCCAGTGATAGAGCGGCACATGGTTTTGCCGCGCCGCCGCCTGCAGGCGCTGGACGTTGGCGAGGATGCCGGCAAAACCCTCGACCAGATAGCGGGGGTCCTGCCGGTGCTCTTCCTGCAGGTCGATGAACACCGCGGCCACCGTGCCGCGCTTGAGGGCGATGGGGGTTTTCATGCGGTGCCTTCGTCATCCCAGGACGAAGCAGTCCAAGACTCTTTCACATGCCGGTGGGACAGCACCCCCCTCTGCCCTGCCGGGCATCTCCCCCGCAAGGGGGGAGATCGGCCGTCGCGAATACCTTCGCCAATCGCCAGAGTTGCAGGAAACAGCGCTGCCGGCGACGCTGCCAATCTCCCCCCTTGCGGGGGAGATGTCCGGCAGGACAGAGGGGGGTGGGAGGGAATGAGGCGCTCGTTGCGAGCGTTGTATGCCAGCATCAAACCTGCTTCTCCAGAAACTCGTCCTCATACGGAAAACGCGACAGGAGTTCGGCGCCAGTGTCGGTGATCAGGATCTCGTCCTCCAGCTTGACGCCCTCGCAGCCGCCCTTCTCGCCGATATAGCTTTCCACGCTGACCACCATGCCTGGCACGATATGGCCGTCGCGGCCATAGGTCTCGTAATCCATGGCGTGGGCGATGAACGGCGTTTCGCCATGCATGCCGACGCCGTGCATGACCGAGGTGTAGCGCTGGTCGACGAAGCGGTCGGGGATCTTCCAGGCCTTTTCGGCGATCTCGCGGAAGGCCATGCCGGGCTTGACGATTCCGATGTTGTGCTGAACCTGGTCATGCGCCATGCGGTAGAGCGATTTCTGGTAGGGCGTCGGCTTGCCCGGCCCGCAGCGGAAGGTGCGGGAGAAATCCGAATAATAGCCGTAGCAGCCGATGGTGTCGGTATCGAGCGCCAGCAATTCGCCGGGCCGGACCTTGCGGCCGCTGGCCTCGTTGAACCACGGGTTGGTGCGCTGGCCGGAGGTCAACAGCCGGGTCTCGATGAACTCACCGCCCTGGCGGATGACCTCGCCATACATGATGGCGAACAGGTCGTTCTCCGATACGCCGGGCTTGATCGCCTCGCGCACGGCATAGACGGCAGCCTCGGCGCCGGCCATCGACACTTGCAGGCATTTGACTTCCTCGGGCGTCTTCACCGCGCGCACGGCGAGGATCTCACCCTGGCAATCCCGGACCTCGCAGCCGCGCTTCTCCAGCGCCAGGGCCTGCAGATGGCTGCAGCGGTCGAGGCCGAGCTTCATCGAGCCGCCGCCATGCTGCTTCAAAAGCTCGGCGATCTCGTCGGCGAACGGGCCTGATGTCTCGTCGTCGCGGCCTGACACCGACGACCAGACCAGCTTGGAAGGACGCGCCTCGTCGATCGTGTCGAGCACCATCGAGACGTGGTAGCTCTGCGGGTATTCGAACAGCACGATCGGCCCGACGGTGGGGATGAAGAAATAGCGGGTCGAGTTGCGCAGGAAATAGCCGAACATGTTGCGCGAGCCGGTGGCATAGCGCTGGTTATACGGATCGAAAAGCACGACGCCGCCATAGCCGGCCTCGCGCATCCAGCCGCGCAGCTTTGCCAGCCGGCCTTTTCGCAAAGCATCCGCATCGATGAAGGACGGCTCGGTGTCGGACAGCCACATGCCGCCGGCCGGATCGGCCGCCGCCGGGTGGCGCATGCGATCCTTGAAGTCGACGTCCTGCGTGCTGTCGGGGTCGAAAACGACGATGCTCATGGGGTAAGGCCTTGGCTGGGTTGCGAGGGTTGAGCATGGCGCACGAGAGGCGGAACGATTGTGCGGAAAACCGCAGGGGTTATGCGGGATGCCGCTGGCATTTGAGATGCGCCTTCGCGCCAGCAGCCTAATGCCGTCTCGCCAGCTTCGGCGGATGCCCATGCTCCTCGCGAAAAGCCCGGGCAAAGCTCGACATCGAGGCAAAGCCGCAGGCCAGCGCCACGTCGCGCACGGCGAGGGTCGAATGCGCCAGAAGATCGGCGGCACGCTTCAGCCGCAGGCGCCGGTAGTAGCCATTGGGCGAGATGGCGAGTTCGGAGCGGAACGAGCGCTCGAGCTTGTCTGAGGACACGCCAAGCCTGGCGGTGAGCTCGGCCATGCCGAGCCGCTCCTCGACCGCATCTTCCATAATGGCGATGGCCGACAGCACCAGCTCGTTCTGGACGCCAGTGCGCAGGCGCAGCGGCATCATCTTGCGGTCGATGCTGGAGCGCAGCTGGCTGTGCACGAACCATTCGGCGACGCCGGCGGCAAGCTCGGCGCCATAGTCGCGGGTGATGATCTCGAGCATCATGTCGAGGCTGCCGACGCCGCCGGCCGAGGTGAAGCGCTTGCGGTCGATGACATAGAGGTCGCGCCTGAGCTCGATGTTGGGGAACGCCTCCGTGAAGGCGGCCTGGCTGGTCCAGTGCAAGGTGCAGGCATGGCCGTCGAGCAGGCCTGCGCGCGCCAGAAAGAACGCGGCATCCGCCACCGCGCCGATATGGGCGCCGTTGCGCAGGCTTTTGCGGATCCAGCTGGCGGCGTCCTCGGCGACGAGGTGGTCGGCATCGCCGCCCGAGCAGACGACGATCCGGTCGACCTTCGGCGCATCCCTGGCATAAAAGCCCGGCTGGATGACGACGCCGTTCGAGGCCTCGACCGGCCCAGGGGTCGCCCCGACGATGATCCAGCGATAGCACTGCCGCTTGGCCAGCACATTGGCAGCGCGCAGTGGCTCGATGACCGAGCTGAACGCCATCATCGGAAAGCCGGGAAACACCAGCACGGCAAAGGTGAGGGGCGTTTCGGCGGGTTTTTGAGGGGCGTGCGCTGCCATGGGGCGCTACAATTCGGGCAGATGGGGTTCGGGGTCAACGGGGGTGGTGAACCCATATTGCGAGAGGTTGGCGCTGCCCCTCACCTGCCTGCCGGCATCCTCTCCCCGTATAGTGACGGGAGAGGGACGCTGTCATCATGGTTTCGCCAATCCATCAGCATTGCAAGGATGGCGACGGCGTTGCGGCCAGCTTCTTTCTCCCCGTCACCATACGGGGGAGAAATGCCCGGCAGGGCAATGAGGGGCGGCGCCGACATTGGCGAATATTCACGCGTGCGAGCTGCGGCGTGCGCTCACGCCCCCAGCGCCTGGTCGAGATCCGCAATCAGATCATCGCCGTCCTCGATGCCCGCCGACAGCCGCACCAGCGAATCCGATATGCCGATCTCCATCCGCTTCTCCGCCGGGATCGAGCCATGCGTCATCAGCGCGGGGTGCTCGATCAAGCTCTCCACCCCGCCGAGGCTTTCGGCTAGCGTGAACAGTTGCGTGCGCTCGAGGAAGCGCTTCGTGCCGGCGAGGTCGCGGTCGAGCACGGCCGTGATCATGCCGCCGAAGGCATGCATCTGCTGGACGGCGATGGCGTGCTGCGGATGGCTGGCGAGGCCGGGATAGATGACCCGGCGCACGTCCTTGCGGGCCTCCAGCCACTGCGCGATCTTGAGGCCGTTGGCGGAATGGCGCTCCATCCTGAGCGCCAGCGTTTTCAGGCCGCGCAGCGCCAGAAAGCTGTCGAAGGGACCCGAGATGGCGCCGATGGCGTTCTGCAGGAATTTCAGCTGGGCCGCGAGGTCCTTGTTGTCGCCGACCACGGCAACGCCGCCGACCATGTCGGAATGACCGTTGAGATATTTTGTCGTCGAGTGGACGACGATGTCGATGCCGAGCTCCAGCGGCCGCTGAATGTAGGGGCTGCAGAACGTGTTGTCGGCGACGGTGAGAACCCCCTTGCGTTTGGCAAGGGCGGCGACGCCTTCGAGGTCGACGATGCGCAGCAGCGGGTTGGTCGGCGTCTCGACCCAGAGCAGTTTCGTTTCGGGGCGGATCGCCGCTTCGACGGCGGCGAGGTCGGTGAAGTCGACGAAGCTTACCTTGAGATCGGCCGAGCGCTTGCGTACCCGTTCCATCAGCCGGAAGGAGCCGCCATAGATGTCGTCGGTGGCAACGATATGGGCGCCGCTGTCGAGCAGCTCGAGCACGGTGGCGATCGACGCCAGGCCCGAGGCGAAGGCAAAAGCTGCCGACCCGCTTTCGAGGTCGGCCACGGCACGTTCGAAGGCGAAGCGCGTCGGGTTCTGGCTGCGGGCATATTCGAAACCCTTGTGCACGCCGGGCGACTGCTGGCCATAGGTCGAGGTGGCGTAGATCGGCACCATCACCGCGCCGGTCAGCGGGTCGTGGCTCTGGCCGCCATGGATGGTGCGCGTCGAGAAGGCCAGGCGATTTTTGCCCGATGGTGGTGGTGTGTGGCTGGTCATCGTGCGCGCCTCAAATGGTTGATCAGGTCGATGCGGGTAATCAGGCCGACGAACTCGTCGCCGTCGAAGATGATGGCGACCTCGTTGCGGTCAAACACCGGCAGCAACGCGTCGAGCGTCTGGCTGGCCTGCAGCGTGTGCAGGCTGGAGGTCATCGCCGTGCGCACCGGGCCGTTGAAGCGCTCCCAGCGGCCGTCATAGGGGCCGTCGACATGGGCGAGGATGTCGCTCTCGTCGACGATGCCGATGAGCTTGCCATCGTCTAGCACCGGCAGCTGCGAGACATCCGAGCGGCGCATGCGGCCATAGGCATTGAGCAGGCTTTCGTCCGGGCCGACATAGACGGTGTCGCCGGTACGGTGCGTGCGCATGACCAGGTCGCGCAGATCGCCATGCTGCTCGTGCTCGGCCAGGCCCTGTTCGGCCAGCCAGAAATCGTCGAAGACCTTCGACAGATATTTGTTGCCGCTGTCGCAGACGAAGGTGACGACGCGCTTGGCGACCGTCTGCTCGCGGCAATAGCGCAGGGCGGCTGACAACAGCGTGCCCGACGACGAGCCGGCGAGAATGCCTTCCTTCGACAAGAGGTCGCGGACGGCCAGCATGCTCTGCTTGTCAGGGATGGCGTAAGCCTTTTTCACCAGCGACAGGTCGGCATTGGGCGGCACGAAATCCTCGCCGATGCCTTCCACCGTCCAGCTGCCGGCCTCTTCCATCTTGCCGGTCTTGATCAGCGGCGCCAGCACCGAGCCGACCGGATCGGCGAGCACCATTTCGGTCTTCGGCGACACTTTGGCGAAGTAGCGGCCAAGCCCGGTCAGCGTGCCGCCGGAGCCGACGCCGACGACCACCGCATCGACATCGCCGCCGAGCTGCGAGAAGATTTCCGGACCGGTGGTCGTTTCATGCGCCAGCGGGTTGGCCGGGTTGGCGAACTGGTTGGCATAGAAGGCGCCAGGCACTTCGGCGGCGATCTTCTCCGCCATGTCCTGGTAGTATTCGGGGTGACCCTTGCCGACATCGGAGCGGGTCATGCGCACTTCGGCGCCGAGCGCGCGCAGGTGCTGGATCTTTTCGCGCGACATCTTGTCGGGCACGACCAGCACGATGCGGTAACCCTTTGGGATGCCGACCTGGGCGAGACCGAGGCCGGTATTGCCGGCGGTTGCCTCAACGATGGTGCCGCCTGGCCTGAGCTTGCCCTGCCTTTCGGCGGCGGCGATCATCGACAGTGCGATGCGGTCCTTGATAGAGCCGCCGGGGTTCTGGCTTTCAAGCTTGATGAACAGGCGGCACTTGCCGGTGTCGAACTTGGTCAGCTCGACCACCGGCGTCTGGCCGATCAGGTCGAGAACCGACGCATAGGGCGGACGCAGGCGGGATGTTGCGCTTTCCGGGGACGCACTGCCCGCCGCGGCGATCTTCTGCTCGCTCATATCGATGCTCCTTGATCAAGCGACCGCCTCGGGGCAGAGCGGCAGCGTATCCTCTTTTCCAGCCCTTTGCAGTCGGAAAGAAGATAGATCGTGCCAATCAACCGGCCAGATGGAGAATGTCATTCCACAATCTGGCGGCGCCGCCCTGACAGACTGATGTCCTCGGCACGGCCACCGATCGTTTCGACGCACCAACTCGTTCGTTGCGAGCCGCAATTTCCGCATGCTAGCCGGGAGGCATGAGGCGCCCTGATGCGGTCGCGGATGGCGTCGGGGGCCAAACGCAGGGAAACCTTCGATGAAGATCATTGCCTATGACAATTTCAAACCCGGCGTCACCATCGACGATCTGAAACCCTATCTGCGCGACGAGGTCTCGAACGTCTGGCGTCTTTGGAAGGCGGGGATCGTGCGCGAGAACTACGCACGAGCCGATGTCGGCGGTGTGATCATCGTCTTCGAGCTCGACAGCGTCGAGGCGGCCAGGCGCTACACCGACGACTTTCCGCTGTCGAGGGCCGGGCTGTTGGAATGGCATTTTCTCGCCTTCGATCCCGCACCCTTGCCGCTCGAATATCTGTTCGACCCCAGCGTCGACATCGCCCAACCCTGGGACCGGACGGCCGCATGATCCGGTCGAGCGAAGGGATCGAGATGCCAAACAGCCTGGCGGATTGGTGCGATCCGCGCCGCATGGCGCTGGTGATCTACGACATGCAGGTCGGCATCTGTCGCCAGATCACTGGGGCGGCAGCGATCGCCGAACGCACCGGCATGGCGCTCGAAGCGGCGCGCTCGGCGGGCATGCGGGTGGCGTTCACGCGCCATCTGTCCCTGCCGCGCAAATGGATGGGCGCAACCCAGCTGCGCACCGCCATGGCCTGGCAGCGGCGCGACAGTCCCGACACGGTCGAGCCGTGGTTCCCGCGCGATGCCGAGGCCACGGAAATCATCCCCGAACTGGCGCCACGCGCCGACGAGGCCGTGTTCGACAAGCTGACCATGTCGGCCTTCGATTCCACCGCGCTCAGCTTCGCCTTGCACGATTGCGGGGTGGGTGCCGTCGCGCTCGCCGGGGTGGCGATGGAAATCGGCATCGAGCCGACGGTTCGGCAGGCGACCGACAATGGTTTCGTGGCGGTGGTGATCGAGGACGCCTGCGGCTTCGGCAACCGGGAAGCGCGCGACCGCTCGATGGCGACGCTGGGCTTTCTTGGCGAAGCCATCATTACCGATGTCGCGGGTTTTTGCGGCGCGCTCGCCGCTGGGAGATAGGCGCCTTGTTAGGCCTCGATCTCGGTGCGGAAGCGCACGCCGACAGCGCGTCCGTGCACGTCTCCCCAGTCATAGAGCGCCTGCAAGGTGGCTGCCAGATCGCGGCCGCGGTCGGTCAAGGTGTAGCGCCCCTTGCCATCGGGCGACGCCTCCAGCACGACAAAGCCGATGTCGACGAGATCGGCCAGCCGCTGCGTCAACATCTTGTCGGACAGCGACGGGATCGTACGCCACAGTTCGGAATAGCGCAGCGGCTGTTGCTTGATCCGCGCCAGGATCACCGTCTTCCATTTGCCGCCGAGCGCATCGAGCGCGAACTCGACCGGGCAGCCGTAAAGTCTACCGCGTTGGGTCATGCACGTATGGTAGGCAGGGCCCGGCAGCGACGGAAGCAGAATTTGCCAGGCCATCTGGCCAGCTAGGCAGCGCAGGGCCGCGTCCGTATCAGTCGGCAGCAGGCCTTCAAAGGGAGAGCGGCGATGAGCGTGCGGGACGCCAATCCGGTCGATGCGAAGAACCCGAAGCGCGTGGCGATCGTCATCGCCAACCCGGCACTCTCGACCACGACCGGGTGGCCGGTCGGCTTCTGGTGGAGCGAGCTTACCCACCCGTGGTTCGCTTTCACCGAACGCGGTTATGCGGTGGAGATCTTTTCGCCCAATGGCGGCAAATGCGAGGCCGATGCGCTGAGCGACCCGCGCGATCCATCGGGCTATTCGCAGACCGACCTCATCTCGCTCGGCTTCATATCGAGCCCGAAACTCAGCGCCCTGGTCGACAACACATGGCCTGTGGCGGAGATCGAGGTCGAAAGCTTCGACGCGATTGTCGTCGCCGGCGGCCAGGCGCCGATGTTCACCTATGAGCACGCGACAGGCCTGCAACGGACGTTCGTCGCCTTCCATGAAGCCGGCAAGGTTGCCGCCGCTTTGTGCCACGGGACCGCGCTGCTGCGCTATGCCCGGCGCGCGGACGGATCGTTGCTCGTGGCCGGCAAGACGGTGACGGGCTTCGCCAATGCCGAGGAGGATTTTGCCGACAAGGCAACCTGGGAGATGGGCGCGCTCGAGCGCGGAAAACATCTGATGCCGTGGCGCATCGAGGATGAGCTGAAGGCAATCGGCGCCAACTATATCCAGGCCGGACTGTGGCGGCCTTTTGCCGTGCGAGACGGCAATCTGATCACCGGCCAGCAGAATCTTTCAGGCGCCGAGACCGCACGCGCCGTGTGCGAGGCGCTAGGCGGCTAGGCTCCTAGCCCAGCAATCGCTTGCTCAGCCTGGCGCACTGAACGCGGATGTCGGGAATGGCGTCGATCTCGAAGAAGGTGCCGCGCGTCAGTGGGCCGACGGCCAGAATCTTGGCTGAAACTGTGCCGTCGCCAGCGATGATCTCGCAATTGGCGGACACGTCGAGGCCGATACGCAGCGGGTCCGGCCGCGCCAGGCCGCGGTCGACCAGCGAGCGCACGACGCTGTTCGATGAGGTCGAGATGTCCCTGACGATGCCCGAGCAATCGTAGATGCGGGCGACCTCGAAGGTTTCGAGGACCTGCGTGTGGCGCGACTGGACCTGGACCGTGAAGTCGCCGTTCCGGGCGATGTCGGCGACGCGCCCGGCGACCAGGCGGATGCGGCCGGTTTGCACGGCCTCGGTCACGCGGGCATAGACTTCGGGCGCCATACGATGGCGGTGGATGTCCCACCAGGCCTTGGTGTGTTCGACGAAGCGGCGCTTGGCGGAAGCGGGCCAGTTCTGCCAGATCTTCTGGTTGAACGGCCGCAAGCCGTCGACGACGTCGCGCCAGTCGATGCCGGCCTTCTGGTTCTCCTTGATCAGGTCGCGGAACCAGCCGACGAAATAGGACAATTGCGTGCCGAGCGGAATGTCGGCGACGTCGAGCTTGATCGGATTGCCCTTGCGATGCGGCGACGGCAGCAGGCCGCGCCGCGACACCGCGACGATGTCGCCACCATGGCCGCGCTGCTCCAGGGAGAGAAAGGCATCGACCATGCTGAGACCGGTGCCCAGCACCATGACTCGGCTGTCGGGGGCAAGTGCCGTGTCGGCTTCGGAGCCCATCCTGATCGCATGCCCCTGCGCCGGCTCCTCGTCATGGCCGGTCGCCAGCACGACGAGATGGGCGACGACGCTGGTGCCGTTGGCGAGCGCAACCTCGACGCCGGACGTGGTCGGCGTGATCGAGAGGCTCTCCTCACGGATCAGGCGCAACCGGCCGGTTTCGTGTTCTCGCGTTTCCAGCTCGTCGAGCAGTTCCTTGAGGTAACGGGCATAGAGGCTGCGCGGCGCGTAGACGGGCGCCTGGTCCGATGTCGCCAGGCCGCGCTCCAACAGCCAGCGCCAGAAATTGCCGGGATCGTCGGCATAGGCGCTCATGCCGGCGGCACTGACATTCAGCACATGCGCCGACAGCAGCGTGGAATAGGCGATGCCCTGGCCGAAATGCGGGCGCTTTTCGATCAGCGTGACGCGCAGATCGGGATTGGGCGATTTCAAGAGATGCGCGGCCATCACGACGCCGCTGGCGCCGCCACCGACAATGATGATCGAGTTGGCGCGCCCGGTCATGCGCCCGGCCTCGTGCGAAGTGCGCGCGTCAGGCCTGGACCTTCACCACCACCGGCAGGTCGTCGCCAGCCATGTCGCGCATTTCGGCGAGGCTGCGCTGGTCGAGCACCTCGGCGATCGCCTGCCGGACCTCGAGCATCAGATGTCGGACTTGGCATGTCGCCTCGTTGCAATCTTCACAGCGCTGGTACTGGGTGCGGCTGGCGCAAGGAATCGGCGCCAGCGGCCCGTCGAGCACGCGCACGACGTGGCCGACCTTGATCTCGTCGGCCGGCCGCGCCAGGCGATAGCCGCCCTCCTTGCCCTTGCGGCTCTGGACGAAACCGGCATTGCGCAGCTCGCCCAGGATGGCGTCGAGAAATTTCTTCGGGATGTTGTTGCCGGTGGCGATGTCGTTGACGAAAGCGAGCTGTCCGACCGGCAGTCGCGAGAGGTGCACGAGCGCCTTGAGGCCGTACTTGCCCTTTTTCGTGAGCATGAAATCAAAATTTCTCTGTCATGCGACGGCGCGAAACCATCGGTTGCCAAACGCCCGACGTGCGACCCCGCCGCGTCCAAGCTGCCATGACACATAAATTCTAGTGACATGATGTACAAGCCAACAGATGTTGATTTTGCTTCGTTTTCAGGCGCTATGGCCATTTTGGCAGGCTTTTGTGCCCGCAGGGACACAGCCGCACGGCTTTGACGGCCCATGTGCGTTGTCAGCGATCATCGCGATACGGTGGCCGCTCATCGTCGCCTCCAGTTCCCAATGTCGATAAGATTACTATACTTACCCTCGAACACGCAGAACCGGTTTCTAAATCCATGGCTGTTTGAGGCATGGATTTGCCTGGGGAGGGTCGCGGCGGGAATTCTCGTTCGTTTCCAGCGTCCAAGCTGTTGAGGCGGCCCCCGACTTCGTCATCCACGGGCGGAACAGGAGCGAAGCTCGTCGCGCAGACCCGAGGATCCATGCCGTGACATCCGTCGAAGAATGCAACGGAGGAGGATCAACGTCCGTTCTGTCGCCATCCCCTTCTTCTCTTCTGCATCGTAGCGGCGCTCTGGCATCACGGCATGGATACCAGGGTCTGCGCTCCGCCTCGCGTCGCTCCGCCCAGGGATGACGAAGCTGGTGGGCTTCACCCAATCTCGAAAGACAGCCCGCTTGTCCGCTGCGGCACCGCACCACCAATGCATTTATTCCAACAAGCCCGTCCTGGCTGGAAGGATTTAACTCTACAAGAGCGATAGAATTAGATGACTATCGTCGGGCATTCCGGCTTTCTCTTTTCAGGAGCCCTTCATGTCCACCATTTCGCGACGCATCATCCTGCTTTCGTCGGCAGCCCTTGCCGGTGCCCTTCCTCGGTCCGGCCATGGCCGACGACCTCAAGGCGGSAAGGAATGATCGGAAAAGGGAGAATGACGATGACCCATTCCACCGCCGCGCTGTTCAGCCGTTTCGGCGCCTGGCTGCTGGGCCTGGCGTCCAATGACAAACGGACAAAAGAGGATGGCCCGCGATCGCCGGCGCCGGTGCGCTGGGACGCCGGGCGCGACCGCATGCCGCCGCGTGACGAAAGTTTTTACTGGGCCTGGCAATACTGGTCGCAGTGAAGGGCAACTCACCCTGTAGAACGGTTTGCCCATACCAGTCCGGCCATGCCGACCAGCATGGTGACGATGCCGGTATAGAGCCATTGCGACTGGCCGGTCATGAAGCTGCCGCCGACCACGCCGATGCCCTGCAGCGACCACAGCGCTCCGATGGCAAGCACGATCAACGCCAGCAGATTTTTGGTCAGTCTCATTGACGGATCTCCCTTTCGAAGTCGATCGGTTGCGGCGTGGTGAGCGCGATGAAAGAGCCAAAGGAAATGGCCCGAACGCTTCGGCCTCTACTTGGATATTGTCGGTCGATCTTGTCAAACAAGTCGCTGTAGTCGGCACGAAGATCATCGCCAATTGATCATTTGCCTATCGAAAATCCCTAACAGACTGTTACCCGGCGACTCCAAACGTGTGCCACTGCCATGGAACCGCCAGATGATTGCCGCATTTCACGCCTTATTCGACACCTAACGGCTGGGGACTGTCAAAAACGGAGCCATCCCCCAGATATGAATACGACAAAACAGACCGCGCTTGTCGCGGTAACGCTGGTTGCTGGCCTGATGGCCGGCGCATCTTCGGCAGCCGCCGCCGGCCAGTGCGGTCGTGCCTCCTGGTACGCCCTGCACTCCAAAACCGCGTCGGGCGAGCGCATGAACCCGTCGGCGATGACCGCAGCCCATCGTACCTTGCCTTTCGGCACCAAGGTCCGGGTGACCAACCAGAACAACGGCCGCAGCGTCATCGTGCGCATCAACGATCGCGGCCCGTTCATCAGGGGTCGCGTGCTCGACCTGTCGAAGGGTGCCGCCGGCCAGCTCGGCTTCATCGGTTCCGGCCATACCGCCGTCTGCATGGCGCGCGTCTGATATTGCCATTGCCCGGACCATGATCTCTGGACAAAACGGTTTTCCGTTTGTCCGAGAAAACCGCAATCCACTTTTCGGGAATCATGGTCGGGTGTCCGGCACCAATGCCAGACACATTTCTTACACACTTCGCGCCGCACAGYGAGCCGGCTGCGCCGTTCAGGCCGAATTTTCAAGGCTTTGGACGAAAGAAGCGTTAGTCACGCCACATGACGTATTGCATCGCAGCAATTAGTTGTTAACTTCCCCGCGAGACATTCAAGGCATGACGCTGCTCGTCGTCCCTTCAGTCGCAGGCAGCAGCGGGGTTCTCGATGTTCTACCAGCTCTATGAAATGAACCACGCCGCCATGCAGCCCGCGCGTCTCTATGCCGACGCGGTGCGCATGTTCTACACCAATCCGCTCAATCCGTTTTCGCACACATCGTGGGGCCGCTCGGTCGCCGCGACCGCCGAACTGTTCGAGCGCACCACGCGCCGCTACGGCAAGCCGACATTCGGCCTCGACAAGACGGTGGTCGACTGGAAGAGCGTCGAGGTCACCGAGAGGACCGTGTGGTCGCGGCCGTTCTGCAATCTCCTCCGCTTCGAACGCGCCGTGCCCGCCGGGCGCCGGGCGGATCCGAAGCTGTTGATCGTGGCGCCGATGTCCGGCCACTACGCGACGCTGCTGCGCGGCACGGTCGAAGCGATGCTGCCTTATGCCGACGTGCACATCACCGACTGGGTCGATGCCCGTATGGTGCCGCTCGCCGACGGCAGTTTCGATCTCGACGACTACATCGACTACATCATCGACATGCTGCACGCGCTCGGCCCCGACACCCATGTGATGGCGGTGTGCCAGCCTTCCGTGCCGGTGCTTGCGGCCGTGGCGCTGATGGAGACGCGCGGCGACCCCTTCGTGCCCTCAACCATGACCTTGATGGGCGGGCCGATCGACACCCGTTGCAACCCGACCGCGGTCAATCTCCTGGCCGAGGAAAAGGGCATCGACTGGTTCCGCGAGAATGTCGTGATGCGGGCGCCGTGGCCGGTGCCGGGCTTCGGCCGCGAGGTCTATCCCGGCTTCCTGCAGCTGTCCGGCTTCATGAGCATGAATCTCGACCGCCACATCATTGCCCACAAGGACTTCTTCATGCACCTGGTCAAGCATGACGGCGACAATGCCGAGAAGCACCGCGATTTCTACGACGAATATCTGGCTGTGATGGACCTGACGGCGGAGTTCTACCTGCAGACCGTGGACACCGTCTTCGTGCGCCACGCCTTGCCCAAGGGCGAGATGACGCATCGCGGCACCCGGATCGATCCGTCCGATATCCGCAATGTCGCGCTGTTCACGGTCGAAGGCCAGAACGACGACATTTCCGGCCTTGGCCAGACCAAGGCGGCGCACGACCTGTGCCCCAACATCCCCGCCGACAAGAAGGCGCACTACATGCAGCCGGCGGTCGGCCATTACGGCGTGTTCAATGGCTCGCGCTTCCGCTCCGAAATCGTGCCGCGCATCGTCGACTTCATCACCAGCTATGGTCGCCAGAACCGCGTTGCGGTGAAGCCGAAGCTGGTCCGCGTCGCCAAAAGATAGGTTCCCGCAGGGAAAATCCGGGCCAATTCGCCAGCAGAGTTGGCCAGACGGCCAGTGCTGTGCAGCCGATTCTGTTGCACAAGTGCCGCTGTCCTGCCCCTCGGGTAACCATGCTATCAATCCGACCGTCGTCGTAATTGACACGGACTGTAAATCCCCTTTAACCTTTCGTTAATAACTAAGGGTGGACGGGGACAATGATATCCTCATCGATGGCGCGAAGGCTGCGCGTGTACGTAGCGGCCGGGCTGGCAGCAACGGGAGGCTGGGTGGCACCGGCTTGGGCGGCTGGAGCAATGGCGACCGGGGGCCTCACCTCGCAGCCGATCGGCCACTATGATTTCTGCAAGCTCCATCCGGGCGAATGCTCGATCCGCCCCAGCAATCTGGCGCCAGCCGCGATGACCGACAGTCTTATGCGCAAGCTGACCAACGTCACCGCCAGGGTCAATGCCGCCGTCAAGCCGATGAGCGACATGGAAATCTACGGCAAGGACGAGGTCTGGGCCTATCCCGACAAGGGCGTCGGCGATTGCGAGGACTATGTGCTGGAGAAGCGGCGCCAGCTTTCGCGCATGGGCATCTCGCTTGCCGACCTTCTGATCACCGTCGTGCGCAAGCCCGACGGCGAGGGCCATGCGGTGCTGACGGTGCGCACCGACAAGGGCGACTATGTGCTCGACAATCTGAACGACAAGGTCAAGTCGTGGGACCTGACCGGCTACCGCTTCCTCAAGCGGCAGGCGATCGACAACACCGGCCGCTGGGTCTCGATCCGCGGCGGCCAGCAGGTGTTGGTCGGCTCGGTTCAGTAGAACACGCGTCTTCAGCTCCCTTCGGCAGATACCGGAACTCGGCGCCGCCCCTCATTGTCCTGCCGGACATTTCTCCCCGTGTAGTGACGGGGAGAAAGGCCATGTAATCAATATTTTCGCCAATTGTCGT
>NZ_JBFULQ010000047.1:0-20996 GCF_054049815.1 Mesorhizobium sp. P5_C1
CTGTGAAAGCGTCGGCGGCTACATTTTCATCTGCCTGGCCAAGGAGCCGGCGGATTTCGCACCGATGCGCGCGATGATCGAGCCCTACCTTTTGCCGCACCGGCTGCGCGAGGCCAAGGTGGCGTTCGAATCGACCATTGTCGAGAAGGGCAACTGGAAGCTGGTCTGGGAAAACAACCGCGAGTGCTATCATTGCGCCGGCAATCATCCGGAGCTCTGCAAGACTTTTCCAGAGGCACCCACGGTGACCGGCGTGCAAGGCGCCGACAGCGACCCGGAAATGCTTGCGCACTGGGCGAAATGCGAAGCGGCCGGCCTGCCGAGCAAATTCCGCATCGATCCGGCCGGACAGTACCGCGCCACCCGCGCGCCGCTGCTGCGCGATGCCGTCAGCTACACGATGACGGGAAAGCGTGCGGTCAAGAAGAACCTGTCCGACAGCGTTTCGACCGACCGCATCGGTTCCTTGCTGCTCTATCACTATCCGACGACCTGGAACCACATTCTGGGCGACCACGCCGTCACCTTCCGGGTGTTGCCGATCAGCGCCACGGAGACCGCGGTGACGACCAAATGGCTGGTTCACAAGGATGCGGTCGAAGGCATCGATTACGATCTCGACGAACTCACCCACGTCTGGACCGAGACCAACGACCAGGACCGGCGGATCGTCGAGGAAAACGCCTTCGGCATCCTGTCGCCTGCCTACGAGCCCGGCCCTTATTCGGAGCTGCATGAGGGTGGCGTCATCCAGTTCGTCGAGTGGTACGCGTCGGTCATCGGCCCGCGCCTTGCCGAAGGCGGCCGGCCGGCGCTGCGCAGCGTTGCATAGTGCATGTCGCCCAAAAGTGCGCAGCGGTTTTGGGAACTCGACATGCACAGGGCAAGAGTGAGGACAAGAGGATGAATGCGATGACGGATCTCGGCCTCTATCGCCATCTCGACCAGATGACGCCCTGGAACGACCGGCTCCAGGTGCTGGAAGTGATCGGCGTCAGCGACGAAGCGCCTGATGTGAAGACCTTCACCTTCCGCTCCGACAACCAGACCTGGTTCCGCTACAAGCCGGGCCAGTTCGTGACGCTGGAACTGCCGACCGCCAACGGGCCGCTGATGCGCACCTATACGCTGTCGTCTTCGCCATCGCGGCCGTTCTCGATCGCGGTGACGATCAAGGCTCAAGCGGGCAGCATCGGCACACGCTGGATGTTCGACCATCTGACGCCGGGCTCGCACGTCAAGGCCTATGGGCCGACAGGCGACTTTTCGCTGCACAGCCACCCGGCCGCCAAGTACCTGTTCATTTCAGCCGGCTCGGGCGTGACGCCGATGATGTCGATGCTGCGTTGGCTGAACGACTGCGCACCATGGACCGATGTCGGCTTCGTCAATTGCGCGCGGCGCCCGGAAGAGATCATTTTCCGCAAGGAGCTCGAACTGCTCGGCAGCCGCATGCCGGGCCTGTCGCTCGGCTTCATGATCGAGGAGCGGTCCAGCCGCGAGGGCTGGTTTGGCCATATGGGCCGCATCGACGCGATCCGGCTGCCCTTGCTGGCGCCCGATTTCCGCGAGCGTGAAATCTTCTGCTGCGGCCCCGATCCCTTCATGCGCGCGGTGCGCGGCATGCTGGACGCCGCCGGCTTCGACATGACGAAGTACCATCAGGAGAGCTTTGCCGCGCCTGTCGTGGAGGAGATCCCGGCACCGTTCACCTCGCCGGTGGAAGACGGCCCCGCCATTGTCGTCGAGGCCGCGACACCGATCCGGTTTTCGCTTTCGGATGTCGAGGCCGAATGCGTCGCCGGCCAGACCGTGCTGCAGACGGCCCGCGCCTCGGGTGTGCGGATTCCGGCTGCCTGCGAGTTCGGCCTCTGCGGAACCTGCAAGGTGAAGAAGGTCGCCGGCGATGTCGAGATGAGCCACAATGGTGGCATCCTCGATCACGAAATCGACGACGGCTTTATCCTCGCCTGCTGCTCGAAGCCGCTTTCTGCACTCGAAATCGAGGCGTGACCGGCGGGCGATGCCAAGGCTCAGAACGACGACACGGGAAACCTCTCGAAATGCCGTGTCCGTTCAAACTCCGTAGCGCTCGGTGCGGATGATCTCCGCTGCGACGCCGGCATCGATCAGCGCTTGGGCGGCGGCCGAAACGAAGGCGTTGGAGCCGCAGACGAAGGCGATATCAGGCGGTCCGGGCAGGTGCGCCATGGATTGCACCATCATGGCAACGTCCACCCGCCGCGAATAATCGGCTGGACGGCGTGCGGCTTCGCGCGTCAGGGTCAGCACCAGGTCGAAGCCGTCCTTGCGATCGTCGAGGGCAACCAGTTCGTCACGAAAAATCACCTCGTCCCAGATCCGCGCTGAAAGGACCAGGGTGATGGGCACGCTCGAATTGCGCCTGGCGCGATGACGGACCATCGCCATCAAAGGCACGACGCCCGAACCACCCCCGACCAGCAAAACCGGCCCGCCATCGACATCGGGCCAGATGAAATGCCCACCGAGCGGCCCGCGCAGTTCGACCTCGTCGCCAATTGCTGCGACGTCGTGGAAAAAGGGCGAGACCTCGCCATCGTCGAGTTTTTCGATCGCCAGTTCGATCACCCCGCCATCTCCGGGCGCGGAGGCAATGGAATAAGAGCGGCGCGCCTGATAGCCGTCCGGCGCCGTCAGCCTGACGTCGACATGCTGACCGGCAAGATAGGTGAAAGGCCGCGATGGCTGGAAAAAGAAGCTGGTGACAYGCGGCGTGCGCTTTTCGATACGGACGATCCTGACTGTCTGCCAGGGCGATTGCACTGCCGCAGCGTCGCTCATGGATCGTTCGTGTAGCGCTGCTCGCGCCAAGGGTCGCCATAGATGTGATAGCCGCGCAATTCCCAGAAACCCGGCTCATCGCGCTCGGTGAACTGCAGGCCGTTCAGCCATTTGGCCGATTTCCAGAAATAGAGATGCGGCACCAGCAGCCGCGCCGGGCCGCCATGGTCAGGCGTGATCGGCTTGCCTTCGTAAAGCAGAGCCACCATCGCCTTGCCGGCGGTGAGGTCCTTGGTCGGCACGTTGGTGGAATAGCCGTCGAAGGAATGCGCCAGCGTGAAGGCGGTCGGCGGCTCGATGCCGGCATCGGCGAGGATGTCGTCAACAAGCACGCCTTGCCATGGCGTGTCGAATTTTGTCCATGCGGTCACGCAATGGATGTCGCGCGTCATCTTGGTCAAGGGCAGCGCGTTGAACTCGGCCCAGTTCCATTTCTTGATCGGCCGCGGCCCGTGCTTCAGCGTGAACGACCAGTCCTCGGTGCGCACCCGCGGCGTCGGGCCGGCTGACAGGACCGGAAATCCCTGCTCGAGATATTGCCCGGGCGGGATGCGCGCATCGCCGTCGATCGGCGGGCGCCGTCCTGAAGAAAACCCTCGGGTGACCATCGCGGCAATCCCCCTGCATCAGGCCACTATCGGCCTTATGCAATGTTCTCGAAGATGACGTGGCGGGCAACCGAAATCTTGATGGACAGGATCGGCAGGCCGGCGTCGCCGCGCCCGCCGATCGCTGCCTTCACGTCAGCGCCCCGGCGTCAGCCATTGGCAAACGGCACCGCGACATAGATCTGGCTGCCCTCGCGCTCGACCAGCAGAAGCACCGATTTGCGGCCGGACTTGCCGGCTTGGGCGATCGCCTGCGTCACTTGCCTGGCGGTTTTCACCGGCGCCTGATTGACGGCAACGATGATGTCGCCGGGCTGGATGCCCGAGGCCGAGGCCGGTTTGTCGGGATTGACGCTTGCGACCAGGGCGCCATGCTGATTGGCCGCCAGGTTCAACTCCTGGCGGACATCAGGGGTGATGTCCATCAGGCCAAGCCCGATTGCCGGGACGCGCGAGCCCTGCTCGGTACTCGGCGCGCCGGACCCGTCGGTCACGGATGCGGTCTTCACATCGTCGCCGTTGAGCCCGACATCGACGGAAATATCCATGGCCTTGCCCTTGCGCCAGATATCCAGCGTCTCCCTGGCGCCCGGCGCGACATCGGCGACGGCCCGCGACAGGTCCTTGGGATCCTTCACATCCTGTCCGGCAAAKCYGGTGATGACGTCGCCGGTCTCGAYGCCGGCCTTCGCAGCCGGCGAGCCTTCATTGACCTGCGAAACCAGTGCGCCGCCAGGATGGTCGAGCCCGATGGCGCTGGCCACATCCGGCGTCACCGGCTGTATGTCGACACCGAGGTAGCCATACTGGATGGAGCCATCCTTCATCAGCTTGGCGACCACCTTCTGGGCCTGGTCGGACGGGATGGCGAAGCCGACGCCGACACTGCCGCCATTGGGCGARTAGATCGCSGTGTTGATRCCGACGACAKTGCCGCTGACATCGACCAGCGGACCGCCGGAATTGCCATGATTGATCGGCGCGTCGATCTGAATGAAGTCGTCGAACGGCCCGCTGTGCAGATCGCGGCCGCGTGCTGACACAATGCCTGCCGTGACCGTGGTGCCGATGCCGAACGGATTGCCGATTGCCAGCACTTGGTCGCCGGTCATCAGCCTGTCGGAATCGCCCCATTTGACGGTCGGCAAGGGCTTGTCGGATTTGATCTTGAGCACGGCGAGATCGTTCTTGGCATCGCGGCCGACGAGCTTGGCGGGAAGCTCGGTGCCGTCGTCGAGCGTTACCTTGATGGAAGAGGCGCCATCGACGACGTGATTGTTGGTGACGATGGTGCCATCGGCAGCGACGATGAAGCCTGAACCGAGCGCTTCGGCACGCGGAGCCTGCTGCGGCGGGGCCTGTGGAGCGGGTATGCCCTGGTCGCCGAAGAACTGGCGGAAATACTCGTCGAACGGCGAGTTGCCGAGAGGCATGCCGTCGTCCGCGCTTTCCGGCTGTGCCTTCATGACGGTGGTAACTGTCACCACCGCGGGCTTGTCGGCGGCCACGATGGGAGCGAACGAGCCGTTGGGTGCAGAGATGCCGGCGACAGGTGTCTGGGTTGTCGGAACGGCGTTGCTCGCACTTTGAGCGAAAGAGATGACAAAGGGAGATATGATTAGCGCAGCGCCCAGCGAGGCCGCGACGCGATGTCTGCGAATGATATCTGACATGGTCGTTTGTCCGGGCGAGAGTTGATCCTGCGCTGTGGCCGCCTCTCTTGGAAACTGGCCATCCCGCGTGTCGAGGGTCGCGATTGCCCGTCTCGCCTTGCATGGCAGCCGACCGGATCGACAGCCTGCATCTAGGGTGCGGATTGGCCCGATTTAGGGTTTTCAGGCGACCTTACGAAGATTTAATTTCCAGGCGGCGACAGGTCACAATGTCGTGGGGTGGCGGCAAGACGGTCTTCCCAGCCCCGCGGAGGGATCAGATCGCGTCGGTTCGCCCGAGATATGCTGTGGCGATGTCTTGCATGCGCTTGCCGTCGAAGCTCGGCCCGTGGCCGCCATGGCCGATGCGGATCGGGACGTCGAGCAGGCGCTGCATCGTGCGGCGATAGGCCGTTCGATCGGAGTCCGGCAGGTCGTCGATCAACGTGTCGTCGTAGATGGCGTCGCCGCTGAAGAACAGGCCATCGGCCTCGTCGAGCAGCGCGATCGAATCCGGCGAATGTCCGGGCAGGTGCAGCACGCGAAACTGACGGTCGCCGAGATCGATCACGTCGCCCTCGTCAAGGGTTCGCGTCAATGGCGCTGAGGGGATCCTGTAATCGGCTGCCTTCCAGCCCGGCGCGGGCAGTTTCGAGACGGCACCCTCAAGGTCGCGGAACATGTAGGCATAGGTCGCGGCGTCATCCATGGTCTCGAACTGCGCGGCACTCATCCTTGGCCCGGCCCGCAACGGGAACTCGTGCAGCGAGCCGACATGGTCGAGATGAATATGGGTTGCGACGACGAGCAGCGGCTTGCCGTCGGACAACTCGATCTCCGGCGCCAGCGGACAGATGCCCATGCCGGTGTCGACCAGAAGGTCGACATCGCGCCCGCGCAGATGCCAGATATTGGCGCGCACGTATTCGTGCACGAACGGCTCGGTCAGCATCGTCGTCTTCTCGTCCACGATGCTCTTGCTGAACCAGCCCGGCATCAAGTGTGAGCCCGGCATCACGTGTGAGCCCGGCATCACGTACAAGCCGGCATCAGACGAACGGCTTCCCGACCTTGTATTTTTCAGGCACCAGCCGCTTGAGATAGGCCATGCCGGCCTCGGACAGCTGATTGACATCGGGCTTCATGAAATCGTCGGGCATATGGCGGGTCTTGCCGGCGACGTTCTTCAGCGGCACCTTCTTCAGCACCGTTTTGGCGCCGTCATATTGCAGCGCCACCGAGCCGCCGCCCTGTTCGGCGACGCTGACCGCAAAGGCGCCGGCATCGAATGCCTCCTGCGCGTCGACAGCGCTGATGGCGCCGACATAGCCGCGCGGCATGTAGCCGAGTGCATCGACGCGGGCCCGCTTGCCGGGCAGGCCTTCGGCCAGCGCGCGCTCGAGCGCGGCCGGCAGGTCGCTGCCCGACAGCTTGACGTTGCCGTGCGCGTCGCGCTCGAGCTTCTCCGGCGGCACCAGGCTTTCGACCAGCGCCTTGCCATCGGCGGTGCTGACACCTTCCGACACGGCGACGATACAGCGCTTGTGGCGGTCGAGCGTGGCGCGCACGTCGTCGATGAAGCCGGCCGCGGAGAACGGGCGCTCCGGCACGTAGACGAGGTGTGGGCCGCTGTCGGCGTCGAGTTGCCAGGCCGCGGCGGCGGCCGTGAGGAAGCCGGCGTGACGGCCCATGACGATGCCGACATAGATGCCGGGCAGGGCGCGGAAATCGAGGTCGACGGACAGGAAGGCGCCAGCGACGAACTCGGCCGCCGAGATGAAGCCCGGCGTGTGGTCGTTCTCCTCGAGATCATTGTCGATGGTTTTCGGCGCATGGACGAAAGCGATCGTGCCGCCGGCGGCGTCGGTCAGGATCTGCTGCGTGCCGGATGTGTCATTGCCGCCGATGTAGATGAAGGCGTCGGCGCCGGCCTTCTTCAGCCCGTTCAGGATGACCTCGCAATAGGCGGCGTCCGGCTTGTCGCGCGTCGAGCCAAGGGCCGCACTTGGCGTCCCGGCGATCAGCCGCAGCCGGTCTTCCGGGATGGCGGAGAGGTCGACATAGTTGCCGTCACGAATGCCGCGCACGCCGTGAATGGAGCCCAGCACCTTGGCGCCGGGATGCCGCTTGCGGATCTCCAGCGTCGCTCCGACCACCGTCTGGTTGATGACGGCGGTCGGGCCGCCGCCCTGCGCGATAACGAAAGTTCCGGCCATTCCTGACGTCTCCCGAGCGATGAAATTCGTAGGCACATTCGCCTGTCTTTCGCCATCGCGCAACGGGAGAACCAGAGCATGATCCCGAAAAGCATGCCCCCGGCCCGAGGGTGGGAACCGGCTTTCGCCAGAGATCATGCTCGAACAGAAAGAGAAGCGGCCGCGCCGGCGGCCGGCAGGATCACATGACGACGACCGGGTTTTTCTTGGAGACGCGGCTGTAGAGGTCGATGATGTCCTGGTTGATCAGGCGCACGCAGCCCGAAGACATCGCTTGGCCGATGCTCCACCATTCGGGCGAACCGTGGATGCGATAGCCGGTGTCCTTGCCGTCCTGATAGATATAGAGCGCCCGGGCGCCAAGCGGGTTGGTGAGACCGCCGGGCTGGCCGGCCTGCCATTTCACCAGTTCCGGCTTGCGGGCGATCATTTCGGGCGGCGGCGTCCAGGTCGGCCATTCCCTGCCGTACTGGATGTTGGCGCGGCCGGACCAGCGGAAGCCGTCCTTGCCAATGCCGACTCCGTAGCGGATGGCTTCACCGCCCGGCTGGACGAGATAGAGCATGCGCTCCTGCAGATGGACGACGATGGTGCCGGGCGCCTCGCCGGTCRTGTCGACCACGATCTGGCGGCGGAATTCCGGCTTGACCTTCAGATAGGGCACTTCCGGCACGTTGAAGCCGCCATCGGTCAGCCCCGCATACATCAGGTCGGGGCTGGTGATGTGCTTGTCAACGCTGATGCTTGGCCGGATCGGCACTGAGCCGGTGACCGTGTCGTCGAGATCCAGCACCGGCAGACCGCCGCCCGAGGTCGAGCAGCCGGCAGCACTGAGCAAAGCCAGCGCCCCTGCGCCGGACAGGATGGCGCGACGGGAAAGATGATGATCGGTTTCGATTGCGTCGCCATTTCGCGGCGGCATCAGACCTTGCGGCAACTCACGCATATACCCAAACCCTACGCTGTCGGCGGGAAGCACGGTCCGGCCGGATGAAACGCATTTTCATCATTCATGGTTGATAAAGCGTGAAGGCCTTGCGCAGCCTGCGTTTGCGCGCTGCCTTGCTGGCGTTCGAGCCGCCGCCCGACCGCCGACCGAAGGGCTGCTGCACAAAAAGGTCTCCGTCAGGTCATATTCCCGGCGCCGGCGCTTCCTACCCCCCAGGCGGCTACCGAGGGGGACCCATGTGCAAGACCTTAAAAACCGACATCAAGCTTTTTGCCGCGGCCATTGCCGCAGCAGCAATCGTTCTCTGTGCCGATGTCAGCCTGGCCGATATCGTGAACACGCTGAGCGGCGCGAACTGACACCGACCTGCCGTTGGCGAAATTAGGGAATCACCCTTTACATTCTCCCGCTGCCAAGGATTTATCCTCTTCTTTACGCTCAAAGGAGACGAGCATGTCCTTCGAAAACTGGGCCGCCTTCACTGCCGCATCGACGATCCTTCTCATCATTCCAGGTCCGACCATCCTTCTGGTCGTGTCCTACGCGCTGGGCCAAGGCTGGCGTACCGCCTTGCCGATGGCGGTCGGCGTGGCGCTCGGCGACTTCACCGCCATGACGCTGTCGATGCTGGGCATCGGCGCGCTGCTGGCCGCTTCGGCCACCGTCTTCACCGTCCTGAAGCTGATCGGCGCCGGCTATCTGATCTATCTCGGCGTGAAACTGTTTCGCGCCGGCGGCGCGCTGAAAGCCGAACCACGCACCGACGTGGTGTCCTCGGCCAAGATGATGGCGCATGCCTGGCTGGTCACCGCGCTCAACCCGAAAAGCATCACCTTCTTCGTCGCCTTCCTGCCGCAGTTCCTCGACCGGCATGCCGATTTCTGGACGCAGATGCTGATCTTCGAGACGACCTTCCTGGCGCTCGCCTTCGCCAATGCCTTCGGCTATGCGCTTATCGCGGCGCGCGCACGCAACGTCGTGCGCAATCCCAAGGCGATCCGCATCTTCAACCGGACCGGCGGCACGCTGCTGGTCGGCGCCGGCATCGCCACGGTGGCGATGCGTTCGGGCAATTAGGGACAATGGAGAATTTCGGCTTCACCGTTTGACGCTGAAGCCGAGATTGCCCTGGAAAATGTACCGGTTGGCGAGTCTGTGGCCCATGCTTTAGGATCGCCTTGGGCCGAAGGATCGAGGCTCATCGCAAGCYGATCAAAGGACATTGCATGGCCATCAGGGACGCATTGGATCTAACACTTTCGGGCGCAACGGAGGCGGGGTTCGCGCCCTACAGCCAGGCCGTGCGTGAACTGCTGTGCTTCATCGGCGATCCCGTCGCCTCCATCGACCGTGCCATATCGGCGGATCCCGGTTTCGTCATGGCGCATGTCTTCAAGGGCTATCTCTTCGGCCTCGCCACCGAGCGTGACGCGACGGCGGTAGCCAGGGCTTGCCACGAGGCGGCGCTGCCGCTCGCCGCGACGACGCGCGAAGAGGCGCATGTCTTGGCCCTCGGCCACCTCGCCAACGGGCGCTGGCATGACGCCGCCAGGATTCTCGAGGATATAGCCATCGAGACCCCGCTCGACGCGCTGGCACTACAGGTCGGGCACCAGATCGACTTCTTCACAGGCAATGCGCGCATGTTGCGTGACCGCATCGCCCGCGCTTTGCCGTCCTGGCGGAGCGATATGCCCGGTTATCATGGCATTCTCGGCATGCAGGCCTTCGGGCTGGAGGAAATGGGCGACTACACCAGGGCCGAAATGCTTGGCCGCGCGGCGGTCGAGATCGAGCCGCGCGACGGCTGGGCGCAGCATGCGGTCGCGCATGTCATGGAAATGCAAAGCCGGCAAAGGGACGGTATCGCCTGGATGCGCGCCAATCCCGAGGCCTGGACAAGGGAGAGCTTCCTGCAGGTGCACAATTGGTGGCACCTGGCGCTGTTCCACTACGATCTCGGTGAGACCGACCAGGTGCTGGCGCTCTATGATGGACCGATCTATGGCACGCCATCGGCCATGGCGCTGAACATGGTCGATGCGTCGGCGATCCTGTGGCGGCTGCATCTCGGCGGCATCGATGTCGGTGACCGCTGGACGGCGCTCGCCGCCAATTGGCCCAAGGTCGGCGCCGGCGAATATGCCTTCAACGATGCGCATGCGATGATGGCCTTCGTTGGCGCCGGGCTCGACACCCCGGCGCGGACCTTGCTCGAGGCGCAGCGCGAGGCGATGCATGGCAACGGCGACAATTCTGCCTTCACGCGGGATGTCGGCCATCCGCTGACGCTGGCAATCAAGGCATTCGGCGAGGCCAACTACACCGAGACCGTGCAGCTGATACGGCCGATCCGGGCGATCGCCAACCGCTTCGGCGGCAGCCACGCACAGCGCGACGTCATCGACCTGACGCTGATCGAAGCGGCATTGCGGGCCGGCGACGGCGCGCTCGCCAGGGCGCTCACGGCCGAGCGTTCGATGGCGCGGCCGGACAGTCCGCTGTCTGTGCTGCTTTCGCGGCGCGCCGCCGATTTGTCAGAGAATTGACCCGAAGCGGATCTTGTCTTAAAAACTGGCCAAGCCAGATTTTTTCGAGATCCGAAAAAATTAATGGCATGGGAGGAAATCATGTATCTCGGCCTCGATCTCGGGACATCGGGCGTCAAGGCGCTGCTGATCGATGCCGAGCAGACTGTCATCGGCTCCGGTCACGCATCGCTCGACGTATCGCGGCCGCATCCGGGCTGGTCGGAACAGGATCCGTCTCACTGGATACGCGCCTGCGAAGAAGCAATTGCCGAGCTGAAGGCTTCCCACCCAAGCCAGCTCGCCTCGGTGAAGGGCATCGGCCTGTCGGGACAGATGCATGGCGCGACCTTGCTCGATTCCGCCGACGAGGTGCTGCGGCCCTGCATCCTGTGGAACGACACGCGCAGCCATGCCGAGGCGGCGGCGCTGGACGCCGACCCGCGTTTTCGCCAGCTGACCGGCAACATCGTCTTTCCAGGCTTCACCGCGCCGAAACTTGCCTGGGTGAAGAACAACGAGCCCGCGGTCTTCGCCAAGGTCGCAAAAGTGCTGCTGCCCAAGGATTTCCTTCGGCTCTGGCTTTCGGGTGAACACATTTCGGAAATGTCGGATTCGGCCGGCACCTCCTGGCTCGATGTCGGCAAGCGGCGCTGGAGTGCGGACCTGCTCGCAGCGACATCGCTCGACGAGAAGCAGATGCCGTCGCTGGTCGAGGGCACACAGAAGGCCGGAGCCCTGCGCAGTGAACTGGCTTCGAAATGGGGCATGCAGGCTGGCATCCCGATCGCCGGCGGCGCCGGCGACAATGCGGCTTCGGCATGTGGCATGGGCACGGTCGGTGCAGGCCACGCCTTTGTCTCGCTCGGCACATCGGGTGTGCTGTTTGCCGCCAATGCTTCCTATCTGCCCAACCCGGCAAGCGCCGTCCACACGTTCTGCCATGCGCTTCCGAACACCTGGCATCAGATGGGCGTCATCCTGTCGGCGACCGATTCGCTGAATTGGCTGGCGGAGATCACCGGCAAAGGCGCGGGCGAACTGACCGCCGAGCTCGGCGATACGCTGAAGGCGCCGAGCGGCGTGTCCTTCCTGCCCTATCTGTCGGGCGAGCGCACGCCCTACAATGATGCCGCCATCCGCGGCGCGTTCACCGGATTGGCGCATGAATCGAGCCGCGTGGTGCTGACGCAGGCCGTGCTCGAAGGCGTTGCCTTTGCCTTCCGCGACAGTCTCGAGGCACTCGCCACAGCCGGCACGACCTTGACGCGGGTGACGGCGATCGGCGGCGGTTCGCGGTCGCGCTACTGGCTGAAAGCGATCGCCACCGCGCTTGGCCTGCCCGTCGATATTCCCGCCGATGGCGATTTCGGCGCCGCCTTCGGCGCGGCGCGGCTTGGCCTGCTCGCGCAGACGGGTGCCGATCCGCTCAGCATCTGCACGGCACCCAGGACGGATGCAACCATCGAACCGGATGTGGCACTCGGCGGCGTCTATGCCGATGCCTATCAGCGCTACCGGGCGCTGTATCCGGCGATCAAGGTGGCCACGGCGTGACTGCGTTCTCGCCCACGCCGCGGTCTGCCAGGGCGGCGTTATTGCGCCGGCACCTTGTCGAGAAAGCCAGTGACGTTCTTCAGGCGGCCGTTCTCGATGACACCGATGTCGGTGCCTTCGATGATGGAGGGAGTGCCTTCCGGGCCAAGGTTCCACGAGAAGCGGATGGTGTCGGCAAAACCGTCCGGCGTGCCCTTCAGCGAGAACCGGAAGCCGGCAAAGCGCTGCTGCACGCCGTCGATCAGAGCCGCGACGCCTGCATGGCCGTCGCCCTGCATCAGCGGATCGCGATAGCTGACGTCTTCGGTGAAGGTCGCCTTGAGCAATTCGGCCCGGCGATCCGCGTCGCTCTCGTTCCAGGCGCTGATGTAGCCTTCGGCGATCTTGATGAGGTCGGTCATGGTCTGTCTCCTTCGTTTGACGGTTTTGACATGAGCCTTTTCGACCGGCGGAAGAACGAAACCAATTACGCCTGAGGTAATCAGGGCGAACTATTCGAGAGAGGACAAAGATCATGAGCAGCGGATTTTTCGGCGACATCAAACAGATCAAGTATGAGGGGCCGGATTCGACCAATCCGCTGGCCTACCGGTTTTACAATCCCGACGAGGTGGTGGCCGGCAAGCGGCTGGAAGACCATCTGCGTTTCGCCGTCGCCTACTGGCATTCCTTCGCCTGGCCGGGCGGCGACCCGTTCGGCGGGCAGACCTTCGACCGTCCGTGGTTCCCGAAAGCGGGCGGCGTCGACACGATGGAACTGGCGAAGCTCAAGGCCGATGTCGCCTTCGAAATGTTCTCGCTGCTCGGCGCGCCCTATTTCTGCTTCCACGACGCCGATGTGCGGCCCGAGGGCAAGGACTTTTCCGAAAGTGCGGCACGCCTCGACGAGATCGCTGACTATTTCGCCACCAAGATGAAGCAGACCGGCGTCAAGCTCTTGTGGGGCACGGCGAACCTGTTCTCCAATCGCCGCTTCATGTCGGGCGCCGCCACCAATCCCGATCCGGATGTGTTTGCCTATGCGGCGGCGACGGTGAAAAGCTGCATCGACGTCACCAAGCGGCTGAAGGGCGAGAATTACGTGCTGTGGGGCGGCCGCGAGGGCTATGAGACACTGCTCAACACCGACCTCGCCCGCGAGCAGGAACAGGCCGGCCGCTTCCTCAGCCTGGTCGTCGACTACAAGCATAAGATAGGCTTCAAGGGCACGATCCTGATCGAGCCGAAGCCGCAGGAGCCGACCAAGCACCAGTACGATTATGATGTCGCGACGGTCTATGGCTTCCTCAAGCGCTTCGGGCTGGAGAAGGAGGTCAAGGTCAACATCGAGCAGGGCCACGCCATCCTGGCCGGCCATTCCTTCGAGCACGAGCTGGCGCTGGCCAATGCGCTCGGTATTTTCGGTTCGATCGACATGAACCGCAACGACTACCAGTCGGGCTGGGATACCGACCAGTTCCCCAACAACGTGCCGGAAATGGCGCTGGCCTACTACCAGGTCCTACAGGCCGGCGGCTTCAAGACTGGTGGCACCAATTTCGACGCCAAGCTGCGGCGCCAGTCGCTCGACCCCCAGGATCTGCTGATCGGCCACATCGGCATGGATTCGTGCGCGCGCGGCCTGAAAGCCGCGGCTTGCATGGTAGAGGACAAGGCGCTGTCGGCGCCGCTGGCAGAGCGCTACGCCGGCTGGAACACGGCCGAGGGCAAGGCGATGCTTGCCGGCAAGCGCACGCTGGAAGACATCGCCGAGCGCGTCGTCAAGAAGAAGATCGAGCCGCAGCCAAGGTCCGGCCGCCAGGAGCTGCTGGAAAACATCGTCAACCGGTACGTGTGAAGCCTGATCTCTGGACCGACATCCACCACCTCTGGCTGAAAGCAGCCGTGATCGCCTTCTGCTAGTCACGGATCTTTGTTGGCCTGTGCGAGTTCAAGGTGCCGCGCCGCCGAAAAGGCGACGCGGCGGCTGGCAGGAGGAGGAGATGGCAGAGGATCGAATCATCGTGCGCCGGGCGCAGGCAACCGACATCCCGGCGTTGAAGCAGGTGCTGCAGGAAACATTCCAAGGCACCTGGCTGCCGAACATCACCCAGAAATCGGCGCAGCGCTACGTCGAATTGGATATTGGCGGGCGCTACGTCGACCAGAGCTGGCCGGAATTTGCCGTTGCCGAGATCGATGGCGACGTCGCAGGCCTAATCCATTGGCGTGCGGACTTTATCGAAGCCCTGCACGTCATGGCGTCGCGCCAAGGGCAAGGCGTTGGCCGCAAGCTGCTTTCCCATGCCGAACAGGCGATCGCTGCCGCCGGATTTGCGCAGGCGCGGCTGGAAACCGACACGTTCAATCTGCGCAGCCAGACGCTCTACAAAGCGGTTGGCTATGTCGAGAAAGATCGCTACCCCGACGACGAATGGGACAGAGGCTTCACCACCGTGCTGTTCGAGAAGCGGCTGTAGACGTCTCCGACCTGGCCTGGCCAGACGCGGGAACGACTTTGCGCAAGGCTGGCTCCGACGACACGGTTCTGCCCTCTACCGCCCTTCAATGACCTCGCTCTTGCCTTCAAACTGCCGTCACGTATCTCGTATAAGACTGGCTCGTGGCGGGAAGGAAGAAGGAGGCGAACCGATATGCAGAACGAACGTGAAATCGACGCCCTGCTCTCACCTGGCGAGGCCGGATCGATCATCGACCGGCTGATGGCAATGCCGCATCCGAAAGACGGCACGCAGCGCACAAACGAATGGGATCGCGCGGTTGCAGCGCGACTTGAAACGGTGCTGGCCAAGAGCATGCGCTCGCGCATTGTCCACGAAAACCGCGATGTCGCTTGAAGGTCCCTGTGGTTTGACGAACGGAGCCTGTTTCGTCATCCTTCGCCGATGGTACGCGCGGTGCTTCTGGACCTTTTGGGTGTCGTCTACAATGGCGACACCCCGATAGCGGGCGCTGTCTCGGCAATCAATCGCCTGCGCAATGCGGGCTTGCCGCTCCGCTTTGTCAGCAACACAACTCGCTCAACACACAAGGCAATCATCGCGCAACTTACCGCCCTCGGCGTCGAGGTTGGAGAAGAGGAATTGCTGACGCCGGCGCGTGCCGCCGTCGAATGGCTGCGCAGGCACGGCCTCACACCGCATCTGCTCGTCCATCCCAACCTGGAGCCTGAGTTTTCCGGACTGGGCGGTGCAAATGGGCGGGCCGTCATCGTCGGAGATGCAGGCGAAGCCTTCGATCATGCCAGGCTCAACCGGGCGTTCCGCGAGCTGGTGGCCGGCGCTGATTTTGTGGCGCTCGCCACCAATCGCACCTTCAAGGATGCAGACGGTCTGCTTAGCCTCGACACAGGCGCCTTCGTTGCCGCCCTCGAATTCGCCAGTGGCCGAAGCCCTGTCGTGCTCGGCAAGCCGTCACCGGACTTCTTTCTTTCGGCGCTTGCCAATATGAACTGCTCGGCCGCCGATGCGGTCATGGTCGGCGACGATGCCGAGAGCGATGTCGCCGGCGCGCTGCGCGCCGGGCTTGGTGCGGCGCTGCTTGTGCGGACAGGCAAGTATCGCCCAAACGACGAAACACGTTTCAATCCGGCGCCCACGGCGGTGGTAGATGACCTCGCCGCCGCGACCGACTGGATACTCACCAACCGCGCCGTACTCTGACTGGCGCTTCGCCGAAAGCCCGTGAAAACGCCCTCGAAAACGCCGCAGCGGACGAAAATCCTGTCCGCCCGGCAATATCGGCCATCGCCACCCGGGTGTCGACCACCAGCCGGCGCGCCGCCCCCAGCCGAAGCCTGAGATAGTAGGCGCCCGGCGTCTCGCCGATCGACTTGCGGAAAATGCTTTCCAGGGTTCTCGCCGTCACGCCGGCGCGCTTGGCCACCGCTTCTATGGTCAGCGGCTGGTCGACATGCGATTCCATCAGTCGGATGGCTTGCGCCAGCCGTGGATCGTAGCCATCGAGCCGGCCGAGCGAGACCAACGGCTGGGCATCTGTGGCGGCGCGTGCCTGGTCGTAGATGAAGACGCTGGCGACATCGAGCGCCACCGCCATGCCAAGGCGCGTGCGAATGAGATGCAGCATCAGGTCGAAGGTCGGCGACGCGCCGCCAGAGGTGAAGACCGGTCCGTCGATGACATAACGGTCGGGGCGGACATCTACGCAGGGAAAGGCCGACGAAAAGTCCTCCATATCCTCCCAGTGGGTGGTGGCGCTGCGCCCTTCCAGCAGGCCGGCGCGCGCCACCAGCCAGGTGCCGGCCTCGACGCCGCCGCAGGCCCGCGCCGTCCGTGCCGCCCGTCGCAAGCCTGAAAGCAGAGCCGACGTTGCGTAGTTCTGGGTGCCGAAGCCGGCGACGACGACAAGCACGTCGGTTGGATCGGCCGCGTCGAAGCGGCCACTTACCGCCACCGGCAGGCCGCACGTGGTGACTGGAGCCTCGCCAGTCACCGAGACCAGCTTGAAATCGAAGAGGGTCTCGCCGGAGATGCGGTTGGCGGCGCGCAAGGGATCGACTGCCGACGCGACGCACATGATGGACGAGCCGGAAAACACCAGCAGGGTCACCTTGAGCGGCAGGCTCTCGGCGCGAAAGATGTCAGGTTTTTCGCTTTTTATCATATAGTCTTCGTAAAAGGCAAAACAGTTTCCGGCAAGTCAGGCAATGTTGGTTGGTTCTTATGCATGTCGGTGTCCCAAAACCGGTTGCCACTTTTGGGCGGCATGCATGATTGTTTCGATTGGGAGGAGAATTCGATGCCGCTCGCGATGAACCGTGAGGTCTTCATTACCTGTGCCGTGACCGGGTCCGGTGGCTCGCAGGACCGCAGCCCGCATGTGCCGCGCTCGCCCAAGCAGATCGCCGATTCGGCCATCGACGCGGCCAAGGCGGGTGCCGCGATCGTGCATTGCCATGTGCGCGACCCCGAAACAGGCAAACCTCGTCGCGACGTGCATCTCTACCGCGAAGTGACCGAGCGCATCCGCGCGGCAAACGTCGACGTCATCCTGAACCTGACCGCCGGCATGGGCGGCGACATGGTGTTCGGTTCGCCCGAAGCACCGCTGCCTTTGAATGAAAAAGGCACCGACATGGGCGGCGCCACCAACCGCATGGAACATGTGCGCCAGTGCCTGCCGGAAATCTGCACGCTCGACTGCGGCACCATGAATTTCGCCGAGGCCGACTATGTCATGACCAACACGCCCGGCATGTTGCGCGCCATGGGAGGCATGATGACGTCGCTCGGCGTCAAACCGGAGATCGAGGCCTTCGACACCGGCCATCTGTGGTTCGCCAAGCAGCTGGTCGAGGAAAAGGTGCTGAACCCGGATGCCCTGGTGCAGCTCTGCATGGGCGTGCCGTGGGGTGCGCCTGACGACCTCAACACCTTCATGGCCATGGTCAACAATGTGCCGTCGACCTGGAACTGGTCGGCCTTTGCCATCGGCCGCAACCAGATGGCCTATGCAGCCGCAGCGGTGCTTGCCGGCGGCAATGTCCGCGTCGGGCTGGAAGACAATCTGTGGCTCGACAAGGGCGTGCTGGCAACCAATGCGCAGCTGGTCGAGCGCGCCGCCAGTATCGTCACCAATCTGGGCGCCAGGATCCTCGGGCCCGAAGAAGTGCGCAAGAAGCTGAACCTGACCAAGCGGGCGCCGATAGCGGCATAACTCAATCGCTGGGAGGTCGGCATGACTACCGTCAAGTTCACGGCGATGAAGGATGGCGACAGGCAGGACTACGAGTTCCTGACCGCGCATGAGATCGACTATGCGGCGAAGACCGGCGAGCGGCTGCTCGACGCGCTGGTCCAGCTCGATGAAGGCCTGTCGGGCTACAAGATCACCCGGCTCGGCCATTCGCTGCAGGCGGCGACCCGCGCCTGGCGCGATGGCGCCGACACCGACTGGATCGCCTGCGCGCTTCTGCACGACATCGGCGACATCTACGCGCCCTACAATCACGATGAATACGCCGCTTCGATCCTGAAACCGTTCGTGCGCGAGCAATGCACATGGGTGGTGGAGAAGCATGGCGACTTCCAGCGGCTCTACTATGCCCATCATCTTGGCGGCGACCGCCACGCCCGCGACCGCTTCGCCGGCAACGCCTATTTCGACGATTGCGATGCGTTTTGCGAACGCTGGGACCAGTCGAGTTTCGACCCCGACTATGACACGCTGCCAATCGAATTCTTCCGGCCGTCCGTGCTCGAAGTCTTTGCCCGCAAGGCCTATGACCCGTCCGTGATCCGCGCCGGCGAGCGCGTGCCCCTCCTCGATTCTGAAACCGCCACCAAGAGAACCGGAGCTTAAGCATGAGCATCATCAACAAGGCGGCCGCCATCGGCGGCGGTGTCATCGGCGCCGGCTGGGTGGCGCGCCTGCTGCTCAACGGCATCGACGTTTCGATCTTCGATCCCGATCCGGAGGCGTCGCGCAAGGTCAGCGAAGTGATGAAGGGAGCGCGCCGCGCCTATAAGCAGATGGTGCCCGGCGGCCTGCCGAAAGAGGGCCGGCTGACCTTCGCCAAGACCATCGCCGAGGCGGTGGCCGACGCCGATTTCATCCAGGAAAGCGTGCCGGAACGACTCGACCTCAAGCACCGCGTGCTGGCCGAGATCGATGCCCATGCGCCTGCCAACGCCATTGTCGGTTCCTCCACCTCCGGCATCAAGCCGACCGACATGCAGGTGGCGATGAAGAAGCACCCTGAGCGGTTGGTCGTTGGCCATCCGTTCAACCCCGTCTATCTGCTGCCGCTGGTCGAGATCGTCGGTGGCGAGCAGACCTTTCCCGAAGCAATCGAAGTCGCCAAGGAGATCTACGCCTCGATCGGCATGAAACCGGTCGTCATCCGCAAGGAAATCGAAGCCTTCGTCGGCGACCGCCTGCTCGAGGCGGCATGGCGCGAGGCGCTGTGGCTGATCAAGGACGGCATTTGCACGGTCGAGGAACTCGACGACATCATGCGCTATGGCTTCGGCCTGCGCTGGGCGCAGATGGGCATGTTCCAGGTCTATCGCGTCGCCGGCGGCGAGGCCGGCATGCGCCACTTCATGGCGCAGTTCGGCCCGTGCCTGAAATGGCCGTGGACCAAGCTGATGGACGTGCCAGAGTTCAACGACGAATTGGTCGACCTGATCGCAACGCAGTCGGACGACCAGGCGCATGGGCTGTCGATCCGCGAGCTGGAAAAGATCCGCGACGACAATCTGGTCGCGATCATGGACGCGCTGTCGAAGCAGAACAAAGGCAAGGGCTGGGGCGCCGGCGCCTTGCACAAGGACTATACCAAGCAGTTGGCCAAGCTGGCGGCGAAGAAGCCGACCGCCTCCAAGGCGGCAGAGAAGGCCAAGGCAAGCAAGCCGAAGAAAAAGACCGGCAAGAAGAAGGGCTGACCCATGGATTTCGGGCTGTCGGAGGAACAGAAGCTCATCGTCGAGACGACGCGAGCCTTCGTCGAAAACGAGCTTTATCCGCATGAGCGCGAGGTCGAGCGCACCGGAGTGCTGCGCCGCGAACTGATCGAGGAGATCAAGGTCAAGGCGATCGAAGCCGGCCTGTACGCCGCCAACATGCCGGCGGACGTCGGTGGCGCCGGGCTCGATACGGTGACTTGGCTGCTTTATGAAAAGGAGCTCGGCCGCGCCAACTATGCCCTGCATTGGACCTGCGTGGCGCGGCCTTCCAACATCCTTTTGGCCGGTACGCCGGAGCAGCGCGAAAAATATCTGTTCCCTTGCATCCGTGGCGAGAAATGGGACTGCCTGGCGATGACCGAGCCGGGCGCCGGTTCCGATCTGCGCGGCATGAAGGCGACCGCGGTGCAGGATGGCGACGACTGGGTGCTGAACGGCACCAAGCACTTCATCAGCCATGCCGATCTCGCTGATTTCGCCATCGTCTTCATGGCCTCGGGCGAAGAGGATTCACCGCGCGGCAAGCGCAAGAAGATCACCGCCTTTTTCGTCGACAAGGGCACCAAGGGCTTTGCCGTGCGCGACGGCTATCGCAACGTCTCGCATCGCGGCTACACCAACGCCATCCTCGAATTCGATGATTGCCGGCTTCCCGCCAGCCAAGTGCTCGGCGAGGTCCACAAGGGATTTGACGTCGCCAATTCCTGGCTCGGCGCCACCCGGCTGCAGGTCGGCGCCACTTGTCTCGGCCGCGCCGAGCGCGCACTGGGCCATGCTGTCGAATATGCCGCGCAGCGCCAACAGTTCGGCCAGCAGATCGGCAAGTTCCAGGGCGTGTCGTTCAAGCTTGCCGACATGGCGACGGAACTGAAGGCGGCTGACCTGATGGTGTTCGAAGCCGGCTGGAAGTACGATCAGGGCACCGTCACCGATCAGGACATGGCCATGGCCAAACTGAAGGCCACCGAAATGCTTGCTTTCGTCGCCGACGAAGCGATCCAGATCCATGGCGGCATGGGGCTGATGGACGATCTGCCGCTGGAGCGTATCTGGCGCGACGCGCGCGTCGAGCGTATCTGGGAAGGCACGTCCGAGATCCAGCGCCACATCATTTCACGGGCGCTGCTGCGCCCGTTTGGAGCCTAAGCATGATCGCGAAAAGTGGTATCCGGTTTTCTCGGACAAACGATCTCGTTTGTCCCGAAATCATGCTCCAACGAGAAAACCATCATGCAT